>NZ_JBYCKL010000004.1:0-26811 GCF_057473365.1 Halomonas sp. TH-94 | reverse complement strand
ATCCCCGCGGGAGCGGGGATTAACCGGTTGAGTACGAACGTCCAGCCGAGCTGATCGCCCGATCCCCGCGGGAGCGGGGATTAACCGAAAGCTGGTCTCTACAGCATTCCGCGCCACGCCCGATCCCCGCGGGAGCGGGGATTAACCGTCAGCCGTTGCGCATGGTTCAGGGCCGTCATCCCGATCCCCGCGGGAGCGGGGATTAACCGTCGGCCTCGAGCAGCTCCAGGGCAAACGGCGTCCGATCCCCGCGGGAGCGGGGATTAACCGCCGTATTGATCGACGCCATCAACGCCGGGGGCCCGATCCCCGCGGGAGCGGGGATTAACCGGTCGTCATCGACGGCAAACCGGTCATGGAGTGCCGATCCCCGCGGGAGCGGGGATTAACCGACGGGGCAGACATGAACGAACCCGACATCATCCCGATCCCCGCGGGAGCGGGGATTAACCGCTGCGGTCGATTACGGCTTTAGCAAAGAACAACCGATCCCCGCGGGAGCGGGGATAAACCGGTACTTCCTGGCCTCGTGCGCCGTCGTGGCGACCGATCCCCGCGGGAGCGGGGATAAACCGCCGGCCCACTCCAGGCTACTCGCTCCATCGCTCCGATCCCCGCGGGAGCGGGGATAAACCGAAACCGAACCAATGAGCGACCGCATCACAGCACCGATCCCCGCGGGAGCGGGGATAAACCGCTCGCCGCCGGCACTCGGGCGAACAAGCGCTACCGATCCCCGCGGGAGCGGGGATAAACCGGCGTTGTAGAGCGTCGAGGCATCCAGGTTGTCCCGATCCCCGCGGGAGCGGGGATAAACCGTCGTCTTTCGCGGCCACCTCGCTGATCGGGATCCGATCCCCGCGTGAGCGGGGAGTAACAACCTGTCCAGGGTGCAGCTCAATAATAGAGTCGCATCCAATGAGCCTATTACTACCCCCCAAACTCCTCCGTATCGATCTCCGCCTGTAGCGCTTCGCTGTAGCGGGCGCCGGCGACCTGTTCCGGCGTCAGTAGAGCAGTAAGCCGCTCCAGCGTGGCGGCGTCCAGGCGCAGGCTTTCCGCCGCGAGGTTTTCGCGCATGTGCGCGACGGAGCGGCTGCCGGGGATGGGGATCACGTCGTCGCCCTGCGCGGTGAGCCAGGCGAGGGCGAGCTGGCCGGTAGTCACTTCCTGCTCGCTGGCGATGGCCTGAAGTTTTTCCAGCTGGCGCAGGTTGCGCGGTAGGTTGTCGGCGCTGAAGCGTGGCATGCCGAGGCGCACGTCGTTCTCGGTGAGCTGAGTGGTGGCGGTTACGGCGCCGGCCAAAAAGCCGCGGCCCAGCGGGCTGAAGGCAACAAGCGCCGTGTTCGCTTCACGGCAGGCGTCGAGCAGGGCGATTTCGGGGTTGCGGGTCCACAGCGAGTATTCGGACTGCACCGCGGCAATGGGGTGCTCGGTCCTGGCGCGGCGCAGGGTGGCGGCGGAGATTTCGGAGAGCCCGATGGCGCGTATCTTGCCTTCTTCCACCAGTCGCGCCAGGGCGCCGACGCTCTCTTCGATGGGTACCTTGCGGTCCAACCGGTGCAGGTAGTAGAGGTCCAGGTGGTCGGTTCGCAGGCGCTTGAGGCTCGCCTCGCACTGGCGGCGAAGCGTTTCGGGGCGCCCATCGATTACTTTCTTGCCAAGGTCGGGGTCCATGGCCATGCCGCACTTGCTGGCCAGCAGTATTTCGTCGCGCTTGCCCGCCAGCGCCTTGCCTACCACTGTTTCGTTGGTGGTGGCGCCGTAAAGGGTGGCGGTATCGAAGTGGCGATAGCCCATCTCGAAGGCTTCTCCGAGGGCGCGTAGCGCTTCGGCCTCGGGTACCGGGTTGCCGTAGCCGTGGGAAAGGTTCATGCAGCCCAGGCCGATGGCGGGGGAGGCGACTTCTTTGAGGCGAGAGAAGAACGACATGCAGGCTCCGGGTCTGGGTGGGCTCTGTATCATGCCGAGGCCGGGGCTTTCCCCGCAAGGGGCGCATGCTGCCGTGCTGATCGCCTGAGGTTAAAAATCCCCGATGGCGCCTGCCCTCGGGGATTCGTCTCTCATGGCACGGTCAATCGACCTAGCCCTTACTGCATCAGGGTCTTGATACGATCCAGATACTCCTGGCCGCTCTCGCGAATGCGCTCCTGTTCCTGGCTCTCCGCCCCTTCGTTCACTTCCTGTACCTGCTCACGCATGATGCCGAGCTCTTCTTCGATCTTGACCAGGGCGTTATCGATGGTTTCGGTGAGCTGCTGGATAATGGCCATGTCGCCTTCGGTCAGCTCATCCTTGCTGAGCAGGACTTCGAGTAAGTCGTTACGTAGCTCCAGGGCATCGACCGCTTGCTTCAGCGTGTCGATGGGCTGACCTTGTGACTGTTCGAGCTGCTCGACGAGCTCATCTTCCTGTCTCTCTTCCTGGGCATGGGCAAGGCCCAGCGTGAGCAGGGCGGCGAGAAGGGTCACTGTGACGTATTTCATGGAATTACCTCTCCGTGGCGTATGATGGTATTTAATCAAGCTAGTTGAAATTCAGTGACTTACCACTTCGTCTCCATGACGTAGGTCAACGGATTCGTTTGTCGGCCGGATGTCCCGATGCGGTATGCTGTGGCCATAATGACTTGCAAGGATTAACCCATGTCAGATCAAACATCGTTCCAGCGCGCAATGGCCGAGCTGGATGCTCTGCATGCAGAGGACCCACGCCAGGTGGAAGCGGATGGTCGCGTCCTGCCTCATGAACTGTGGCATGCAGGACGCATGAGTGCCTGGCTGGAGCGCGTCGTCGAGGCCCCCGGCGAACTGGTGCAGATTGCGGTGCGCTCGCAGCATTTACAGCGCTGGCTGGTGCCGCGCAGCGAGTATCCGGAAGGGCGCGTGGGTTATCTCACCTGGCGCCGCGACCAGGGCAAGCGAGCCGGCGAAACCACGGCACAGGTAATGGAAGCGGCAGGCTATTCAGCCGAAGAGGCTGCCGAAGTCTCGCGGATGATCCGTAAGCAGGGCCTGGGCCGCGACCCCGGTACCCAAGCGGTGGAAGACTGCGCCTGTCTGGTTTTCCTCGAGAACTACTTCGCCGATTTTTCCAAGCAGGTGGAGCATGATCATCTGGTGCGTATCGTTCAGATGACCTGGAAGAAGATGTCGCCGCGTGCCCATGAGCTCGCGCTGCAGCTGCCCATGAGCGCTGAAGCGCGAACCGTGGTGGAAGAAGCGCTGGCCGGCTAGGTGTCGTGCCGAGCCGGTCGACGCTATACGGTCAGTGCGCCGGCGCCAGCGCCTGGGCGGCTTCGAGGTAGATGGCGCCGTTGCTGTTCACCCGTTCGAAATCGCCGGTTTCGGAGCCCAGATGCACCTCCTCCAGGGCCTCGGCCATGGCATTGACCTCCTCCTGAATTTTTTCCAGGGCGTTTTCCAAGGTGTAGGTCAGCTCGTGAATGGTGCCGAGGTCGGCGATGTCGAGCTCGTCCTGGGCGAGCAATTCGGCCAGCCGCTGGTTGTATTCTGAGAAATTTGCCATTGCCTGGTTCAGGGTCTCGGCGGGCTCCCCCTTGAAATGGGCGGGATTCGAGTCGGCGACGGCTGTCGCGGTAATCAGGCTGGCGAGCAGTGCAATTAGCAGGGTCTTCACGATGCCTCTCCATGGTGAGAATGAGAATTGATTTTTATCAGCGGAGGGATTGGGCGGCAACGGGGGAAAGCAATTGAGAATGATTTTTCTTTTTGTTAATTGACAGAGGTCAGGACCTCGCCTAGATTTGCGGATAATGATAATTGTTATCATTGAGGCCGCCAAGGGAGGTCGCCATGCCAAACCGTTTCAATGCCGCCGCTCGGAATAGCCGCCCTGCGCTGCAGATATTCGATGCCACCTCGGGTTCGGTGCGCTTGGCCCGGGAGTATCCGCGCCACGATTCCTATTACACGCAAGAAGAGCTGGAGCTGCTGCAGCTGAATCGTGAGGAGGCCCGGCACGATCTGTTCCGGCGTTCGTTTCTGCTCACTTCCGAGCGCTACCTGAAAAGTGAGCTGGCCGAGATCGTGCCTTGCGATCAGCTTGCGCGTTTCAAGCCAGTGTGACGCTAAGGCTGTCTTCGCTTTGGCAGGGCTTGCCGTGACGCAGGGTCAAGCGCCGTTCGCTCAGGTTCATGACCACCGAAAACAGGGTTTCCATGCGTTCTTCGGCGGGCTGTTCGGGGTTGAAGTGACGGCAGATCGAGAGCGGTGCCCCGTGATGGTCACTGAGTACGTCGAAGAGGCGCGCCTCGTCGAGCTCGGCATCGGCGGACAGTTCGTCATGAAGCAGGGCATCGAGGCGACACAGCCGCGGGTGGGAGTCGATGCGGGGAAAATCCTGTACCGGACAGGGCGTGCCCTCGGCGTAGAGATGGTTGGTATGGGTGACGATGCCGCTGCTTGGCGCGATGCGCCCCGGTTCGCCCGGCTGTACCTCTAGCCCAATGGCTTGGCCCCCCTCGTTGCCGATCTGAGCGCTGGCAAGCAGGAAATGCGCGGGCGAGCAGACCCGGTCGTGGGTCGCCACGGCGAGAGCGCTCTCCCAGTCGGGGCTCTCCAGGATCTTGCGCAGGGCGATGTGGATGGGCAGGCCGGCGCCGCAGGTTTGCGAGCGAATGGCATTGAGACACACGCCGATGCCCCGATCGTTCAGCCCCACCTTGCCCACCATGCCGGCCTCGCCGATGCTGATCAACCCAGGACTCTCGTCGCCCCGAATATGTAGTGCCACCACGTTGTCGAGCTGGTCGCTGCGCCAATCCCAGTTCTGTGCCAGCCACTGCCGGCCTCGACGCTGCAGAGAGAAGGCCGAGCAACCCCCGCTGGCCTGAGTCAGGGCGATTTCGCTGCGGCAGTTGAGCGTCAGAATGTCGATGAAGTCGACCCCGGCACCCCAGGCGATACCGTTCATCTCTTCGAGAATGGCGGGAAAACCTTGGGCGATCTGCGCCTCGAAATGGCATGCGCGGTCGCGTGCTTCTTTCCAGCGGATGCCCACGAAATCGTGGAACAGCCGCCCGTAGACGTCGATACCGTGCTGGATCAGGTCGCCATGAATGCGGCCGTGCTGGGCGCCGATCTCATGATGGCTGCCGCTCAGCTCGGTCAGGGCCAGGGGCCGGTAGTGCCGGGTCATAGCACCTCCGCGAGAAAGCGTTGGAAGGCTGCCCAGGACTTCTCGTCGGCGCGCTGCTGATAGCGGTCGTCGTCGAACACCGTAAAGCCGTGGGGAGCGCCGGAATAGACCTGGACCTCGTAGGTGGCCTCGATGGCTTCGAGTTCCTCGACCAGGGCGGCCACGTCTTCCATGGTGACACTGTTATCGGCACCGCCGTGGGCGATCAGCAGCGGCGGCACCTCTTCGGGCCACTCCTGGCCTTCCGGGGTGGCCACGCCGCCGTGGAAGCTGGTGTAGCCGACCACGTCATCGGCTTCGCCCGAACGGGCGATTTCCATGGCCACTGCGCCACCGAAGCAATATCCCATGATGACGACACTCTCGGCAGCGCCTTGCTCACGCGCCTCGGCCAACCCGGCCAGGGTCAGCTCACGCATGCGCTCGCGGTCGGAATAGAGAGCGCGGGTGGCTTCCTGTCGGGCTTCGGTGGTCTCGGGGCGATTGCCCTGGCCGAACAGGTCGACGGCAAAGGCGTCGTAGCCCAGCTCGGCCAGCATGTCGGCGCGCTGGCGTTCATAGTCATCCAGTCCGTTCCAGTCATGCACGATCAGCACCGTGCCGCTGGCGTCGCCGTGGGCGGCGGCGTAATAACCTTCGAACGTCTCATCGCCGATCTCATAGACCACTTGGCTGCCGGGAGCGGCGTAAGCGTGGGCCCCGCTGGCAAGGCCGAAGGCGGTCAGCAGCGCAAAAGGTAAGGAAGCAGGGCGCATGGAGGGCTCCTATTGTAAGGCTGGGGCGGGAAATTCAGTATAGGTGAAGGTCGCCGGACTGCGTCCCCCGTGTGCATGCTGTCTCGGGTTGATAGGCAGGCGCATCGCTGCGATGAAAACCAGAGACAAACGTTGGTATAGGGGGCTTGTGTTTTGCCTCGGAGGCTTCCAGATTTAGGGGGTGCCTATCCTTGGTAACCAGACGTAATCAACCAGGCGTAACCAACCAAAGTGAGAAGAACAACCATGAAGAAAAGCGTTCTAGCGATGGCAATCGCAGCGTCCGGCGTGGCATTCGCAGGCGCGGCGCAGGCGGAAGTGAAGATCGGCTTCATCGGCGGCTTTACCGGCCCCATCGAGAGCCTGACTCCCCCGATCTACGACGGTGCGCGGCTGGCGGTGCAACAGATCAACGACCAGGGCGGTATCCTCGGCGGCCAGACGCTGGTCATGCCTAACGCCGACACCACCTGTAGCGATGCCTCGGCGGCTTCCAACGCAGCGGACCGCATGGTCAATACCGAGAACGTCACAGCCATCGTCGGTGCGCTGTGTACCGGTGCCACCGTGGCCGCGGCCAACAGTGCTGCCATTCCCGGTGGGGTGGTAATGGTGTCTCCGGCTTCTACGGCGCCGGCGGTCACCGAGCTGGACGATAACGATCTGGTATTCCGTACCGTGCCTTCGGATGCCTACCAGGGCGAGATCCTGGCCAAGCTGATGCTCGACAAGGGCTTCGACGAGGTGGCGGTCACCTACGTCAACAACGATTACGGCCGTGGCCTGTCGGATGCCTTCAGTGAAGCCTTCGAAGCCGGCGGCGGTGTGGTCGCTGAAAATGTGGCTCACGAAGACGGCCGCGCCGACTACCGTTCCGAGCTGGGTTCGCTTTCCGCCAGCGGTGCCGAAACCCTGGTGGTGCTCGCCTATGCCGACGGCTCGGGCCAGACCATCCTGCGCCAGGCGTATGAAGGTGGCATGTTCACCCAGTACGCCGGTGCCGACGGCATGGTCGGTGCATCGCTGGTCGAAGCGGTGGGTGCGGATGTGCTCGAAGGCATGATCGCCACGCGCCCGGGCAGCCCTGAACTGCCGGGTACCGATATCTTCAGTGAAGCCGCCGAAGAAGCCGGCTTCGACCCCAGCGCGGTGTTCGCGGCCCAGGCCTACGATGCCGCCTTCCTGCTGGCCCTGGCCATCGAGCAAAACGGCAGCGCCGAGCGTGAAGGTCTCTCCGAGGCCCTGCGCAGCGTTTCCTCCGAGCCGGGCGAAGTGATCCTGCCGGGCGAATGGGAAAAGGCGGTGGAGCTGATCGCAGCCGGTACCGAGATCAACTACGAGGGCGCCTCCGGCACCCACGAGTTCGACGACAACGGCGACGTACCGGGCGTGGTAGTGGAAATGGTGGTGGAAGACGGCGCCTTCGTCAGCAAGGGGCTGGTCGACCTCTAAGCATCGCTTCGGTCTGACCGCAAACTGAAAGGCCTCGGCATTGCCGAGGCCTTTCTTATTGGACGAAGATTTCCTCTCTAACCGTGGTGTTTCACTTTTTCAGGGAGCAAGCCATTCGGTGCGAAGCGCAGCACCAGCGTGATGAGCAGACCGATCACGAACACCCGGGCCTGCAGTGCGCGGCTGTCCAGGTTGCCCGGCGGCTGCCAGCCGAACCAGCCCTCGCCGATGTACACGGCGCCCTGCATCAGGAACAGTGCCAGCGGTTCCGACATCAGCCAGATGATATACACCGCCACCGCGCCGAAGATGGTACCCAGGTTGTTGCCCGGCCCGCCCAGGATCACCATGACCAGCACCAGGAAGGTGTGATTGAGCGGCAGGTAGCCGTTGGGGTCGAACAGGCTGTTGAACGAAGCCAGAGCGCCCCCGCCGATGCCCATCAGGATACAGCCCAGGACGAAGATCTCCAGGCGGCGCCTGTTGATGTCCTTGCCCATGGCCGAAGCGGAGACTTCATTGTCGCGAATGGCGCGGATCATGCGGCCCCAAGGGGCGTGATAGGCCCGGTGCAGCAGGAAGAAGATCACCGCGATCATGGCCGCCGTGACCGAGAGGTAGAGCGCCCGGGCCAGGGTGAAGCCTAGCTCGCTGGGGCCCGGCGTGGGCCAAGGCAGCGGCGAGACCGTGGCGGTGCCGCGGGTGAGCCAGTCGGAGTTCTTGAGGAAGGCCTTGATGATCTCGGCGATGCCGAGGGTGGCGATGGCCAGGTAGTCGCTGCGCAGCCCCAAGCAGATATGGCCGATGAAGTAGCCGACGGCGCCGGCCAACGCCCCGCCGACTATCCAGCCGGTCCAGGCGGGCAGGCCGAAGCCGCCGATGAAGCCGGCGCGGGACTGGATCTCACCGGTCACGCTTCGCAGCATGCTGATCACTACCATATACAGCACCACGGCGAGAATGACGGCGATCACCGTACGCAGCTTCCTGGGCACGCCGATACGGTCGAGCTTGGAGGCGCCATACACCAGCACGGCGGCCGCCACGCCGTACAGCAACACCCGGCCCAGCTCGCCGGGCAGCTCGGTGCCCCAGAAGGCGTCGTTGACCGGTACGCTGAAGAGCATGGCGGAAAAGCCGCCCAGGGCAACGAAGCCCATCACACCGGCATTGAACTGACCGGCGTAGCCCCACTGGATAGTCAAGCCCAGGGCAAGGATGGCATAGCAGGAGGCTTCCACCAGCATGCGGGTGCTGTAAGCCGAGCCCATCATCATGTAGATGGTGAGGATCACCGCCAGCAGGGCGCCGAACAGAACGATTTCACGTAGCGGGAAACGTGCCGGGGCGGCAACGATGTCTTCTCGGCGTTCGGTACGTTGAGTGCTCATCAGATCACCTTACCCTTGAAGATGCCGGTGGGGCGCCACACCAGAATCGCCACCAGGATGAAGAAAGGCACCACGATCTTGTATTCGGTGCCGACTAAGGCGAGGTTGCGCGGTATCTCGATCCACTCTGGGAACAGGTGCTGGATCGGCCGCAGCATCACCGACCAGTTGAACACCGCCAGGGTTTCGGCGAAGCCCACCACGAAGCCTCCGGCGATGGCGCCGTAAGGGTGACCCACCCCGCCGACGATGGCGGCGGCAAAGATCGGCAGCAGCAGGAAGAAGCTCAGGTCGGGCTTGAAGGTTACGTCGAGCGACAGCAACGTGCCGGCGATCGCGGCCAGGCTACCGGCGATGACCCAGGTTACCGAGACGATGTAGTTGGTATTGATGCCCGAGGCCCGCGCCAGATCGGGGTTGTCGGACATGGCGCGCATTGCCTTGCCGAGGCGGGTGCGGTTGAGGAACAGGTGCAGCCCCACCACGCAGGCGATGGTCAGGATGAACAGGATGATCTGCGGCTCGGTGACGATGATGGGGCGGGTGGCCAGCTCGAACGGCACGTCGAGGCGGTAGATCTCCTTGCGCTCACCGGCCAGGTACATGTTCTGGGCGCTGGTGCCGGCAAACAGACGGATCAGGCCTTGCAGCATCAGGGTGACGCCCAGCGAGCCGATCACGATGACGATGGGCTTGACCCCGTGGGCGCGCAGCGGCTTGTAGAAGACCTTGTCGATGCCCACGGCAAGGGCGGCGGTGAGGATCATGGCCAGCGGCAGCATGACCACGGGGGTGGGCAGGCCCACCACGCCGCCTACGCCGGGGAAGGCCAGGGTCAGCAGCAGCACCATGAAGGCGCCGAATGTCATCATGTCGGCATGGGCGAAGTGGGCGAAGCGCATGATGCTGAAGACCAGCGTCACGCCGATGGCGCCTATGGCGTAGATCGAGCCGGTGACGCTGCCGGCGATGATCACGTTGTTGATGAAGAAAACCAGTTCGTTCACGACTTGCTCTCCAGTACGGGCTCCGGGCTCAACCGCCCAGGAAACTCTTGGCCACTTCCGGGTCGGCGAGCAGGGCTGCGCCGGTATCGGTGAAGCGATTCTTGCCGGCGGCGAGCACGAAGCCCTTGTCGGCGATGGCCAGGGCCTGCTTGGCGTTCTGCTCGACCATGAGGATGCCGACGCCGGCCGCATTGATCTCCTTCACGCGCTCGAAGATCTCGTTCATGTAGAGCGGTGACAGGCCGGCGGTGGGCTCGTCGAGCAGCAGCATCTCGGGTTCGGCCATCAGCGCTCGGCCCATGGCAACCATCTGCCGCTGTCCGCCGGAGAGCTCGCCGGCGGGCTGGTGGCGCTTGTCGTAAAGCGGGGGGAAGAATTCGTAGACCTGCTTGAGCATGCGCTTGACGTTGCCCGGCTTGAGGAAGGCGCCCATTTCCAGGTTCTCTTTCACGGAAAGACTGGGAAAGACGTTCTTCTCCTGGGGCACGAAGCCCATGCCCCGCTGGACCAGCTTGTTGGGCGGCAGGTTGTGGATCGGCTCGCCGCGCAGCAGGATTTCGCCCTGGCTGACGGTGAGCAGGCCGAAAATGGCCTTGAGCATGGTCGACTTGCCGGCCCCGTTGGGGCCGACGATCACGCCGATCTCGTCGGCTTCGACCGACATGTTCACCCCGTTGAGGATGTTCATGCCGCCGTAGCCGCCGTGCACGTCGCGTGCTTCGAGTAGTGGCATCTTGGAATCTCTGCGCTGTCGTTACTGTTCTTCTTGTCGGTTCATTCCGGCCGGGGCCGGCCGTTGCCGGCAAGGGTGCCGGCATGCCTCAGGCGACGTTGGAGCCGAAATAGGCCTCGATCACTTGGGGGTTGTTCTGAATTTCTTCGATGGTGCCCTCGACCATCACGCTGCCCTGGGCCAGCACGATGACCGGATCGCACAGCCGCGAGATCATCTCCATGTCGTGCTCGATGACCAGGAAGGTGTAGCCCATCTCGCGATTGAGTCGCTCGATGTTGCTCACCAGGTCACCCAGCAGGGTGCGGTTGACCCCGGCGGCGATCTCGTCGAGCAGAACCACCCGGGCATCGGTCATCATGGTACGCCCGAGCTCGAGCAGTTTTTTCTGGCCGCCAGAGAGGTTGCCGGCCAGCTCGTTGCGTACGTGGTGAAGGCCGATGAAGTCGATCACCTCGAGGGCGCGACGACGCACCTCGGCCTCCTCGCGGCGTACCGCTCCCGGCTTGAGCCAGGCGTCGAACAGGCTCTCTCCCGACTGCTTCGGCGGCACCATCATCAGGTTCTCCAGCGCCGTCATGTGGGAGAACTCATGGGCGATCTGGAAGGTGCGCAGCAGGCCCTTGTGGAACAGCTCGTTGGCGGGGCGGTTGGTGATGTCCTCGCCGTCGAGCAGGATCTGGCCGCTGTCGAGCGGAAGGGCGCCGGCAATGATGTTGAAAAGGGTCGACTTGCCGGCCCCGTTGGGACCGATCAAGCCTGTGATGGAGCCTTTCTCGACCTGGATCGAGCAATCATTGATGACCTTCAGGCCGCCAAAGGCCTTGTAGACGTGCCTGACGTCGATGATGGATGGCATGTTGGTTCCTGCACGTTTTTATAGCTTTGTTATGCACCCGGGCCCTGCGTATGGCGCGAGGCCGGGCGGCAACGTTTAGTGCGTCGTTACTGTTCCTGGCTGTTTTCCACCAGGAAGGTGCGGCCGGCGGCGAAGGCGCCGACGATCACCAGGGCGCCGATGGCCGGCACCAGATAGCCCTCTACCTGCGGCATGGTGCGCAGGAATACGAAGGCCACCGCGGCGGGTGCCACGAAGCGCACCAGAAAGCGCCACACGTTAAACCAGGTCTCGCTGGTGCGCATCTCCTTCATGACTTCGGAGTGGGTCAGCGCCCAGCCGGCGAACAGTGCAATGAGCAGTCCGCCCAGCGGCATGAAGATATTGGTCAGCAGCTCGATGAAGTCGAAGGCGCTGCGACCGAACAGGGCGTGGAAGGGGCTGGCCTCGGCCCAGGTGTTGAAGCTGACCACCGTGAGCAGGCCCAGCGCCCAGCTGGCCACCACCATGGCGAACACTGCCTGGGGGCGGGTGAGGTCGAAGCGTTCGACGAGGAAGGCGGCCACCGGCTCGATCAGCGAGATCGAGGAGCTGATGGCAGCCCCCAGCACGAGAATGAAGAACACCCCGCCGATAAGCGCACCGAAGGGCATTTCGGCGAAGGCCAGCGGCAGGGTGACGAACATCAGGCCGGGTCCGGCGCCCGCATCGAGCCCGGCGCCGAACACCAGCGAGAAGATCGCCAGGCCGGCCACCATGGCCACGGCGGTGTCGACGAAGGCCACGGCGAAGGCGGTGCGGCTGAGCGACACCTCGCTGGACATATAGGCGCCGTAGGCCATGATCGCGCCCATGCCGAGGCTCAGGGTGAAAAACGACTGCCCCATGGCCTGCAGCCAGCCTTCGAGGCTTAGGTCTGCCAGATTGAAGGTGAACAGGAAGCTGGCCGCGGCGGCGAAATCGCCGTTGGCGATACCATAGGCGAGCACCACCAGCAGGATCACGAACAGCGCCGGCATCATGATGCGCAGGCCGCTCTCGATGCCCTTGTGGATGCCCATACCGACGATCAGCCCCGAGGCGATGATGAACAGGGTGTGGTAGAGCGTGAGCAGGCCCGGCGAGGCCAGTAGCGCATCGAAGCCGGCTCCGATGGTGGCGGCGTCGGCGCCGACCAGCGAGCCGGTGAGCATCTGCCAGGTGTAGTGAATCGCCCAGCCGGCAATCACCGAGTAGAAGCTGAGGATCAGGAAGGCGGCGGCACCGCCCAGCCAGCCGATCGACTCCCAGGCCCGCGAGGTCTTGTGGGTGCGGGTGAGGAAGCGCATGCCCATGATCGGGCTTCTGCGGCTGGCACGGCCGAGCATGGTCTCGGCGATCAAGATGGGGATGCCGACGGCAAAAATGGTCAGGGCATAGACCAGAATGAAGGCTCCACCGCCGTTTTCGCCGGTCAGATAGGGGAAGCGCCACAGGTTGCCGAGTCCCACCGCCGAGCCGACGGCAGCCAGCAGGAAGGTGCCCTTGTGTGTCCAGACGTTGTGCGTACTCATGGTGTTTCCGAAAACTCGTCTTGTGGCCTTGTGAGCCCGCTTGGGTCGCTACCGCGGGCCGTTCGTTAGGGCCGCTCGGTGAGCGCGTACACTGTGCGACAGAACCACGCTTCGTGACCAGCGGTAAAGCGTTAAGGTTGCGTTGGGAGCGGCAGGTGACGGGGCCGCGGGATCATGGAAGTCACTGCGGCTCTTCGTCTTGCGCGTCGATGTCGGCCGGTCGCGATTCGAAGGCGCGACATTCGTCCGGCAGTCTCACCGTGTCGCCCAGGGCCAGCTTGCCCACCAGCTTGCGCCGCCGGCCGCTTTGCGGCTCGATCAGTGCGACCACTTGCCCGATACTGGTGCCGTTTACGTAGGCCTCGACCTTCACTCTGACCACCAGACCCTGGTAACGGGCCGAGAGGATGTCGCCCGGGCCGGGGTCGGAGTAACCGGCAGGCGTTCTTGCATGATGGCTCATGACGCTGTCGCCGCCGGGGGCGTCCCATTCTACATGCTTGTGCATACAGCCTCCTGCAATGATGTTTTCGATAGCCTAGTGAGAAGCGTAGCCGCTCAGGGACATGGGCAAGAAAAAGCCCACCATGTGGTGGGCATGCCCGGTGGGTGGCCACGGTGTCCCGCTCAGGGGGCTTCCTCGGCTAGCTCCATGATCAACCGTGTTGCCAAGTAAAGGCGTGGTACGATGCTATGCAGTTCGACGAATTCGTCGCTGCTGTGGTAGCGGCCACCCACCAGGCCCAGCGACTCGAGCACGGCAGGGCGCTCCGCATCGGGCTGATAGGCGTAGGCGGCATCGGTGCCACCACCGATTTCGACAGCCCCCAGCTCGAGGCCGAGCTCGGCGTAGATCGCCTTGGCCCTCTCGGCTAGTTCCTGGGTTTGCGCATTTTCGGGGAGCGGCGGGCGCCCGCGCTCCAGGCGGAATTCCACCTCAGTATCTTCGATCAGTCGGTTGGCGATGATCTCATTGGCCTCCTCGTCTACCCGCTCGTACTCATCGGCTTCGAAGTAGCGCATGTCGCCCTCGGCGCGGGCACGCTCGGGGATGATGTTGCGGGTGCCGCCACCCTCGACCACCGTCCAGTTGAGGGTCGTTTCCTTGTCGGGGTCGCCGAGTTCGTTGAGTTGCAGCAGTTGGTGGGCAAGCTCCATCACAGCGTTGCGCCCCTCTTCCGGGGCACTGCCGGCATGCGAGGCGCGCCCGGAAACTTCGAGGAAGGCATAGTTGATGCCCTTGGTCACGGTGGTGACCGTGTCCATGCCGTCCTCGCCCAGGGTCGGCTCGAAGACCAGCACCGCATCCTGTTCGGCGGCGAGCTGCGAAATGAGATCGCGCGAACCCAAAGAGCCTTGCTCTTCGTCGGGATTGAACACCACCGTCAGCGTGCCGTAACCGTCATATTCCAACTCATGCAGTATGTCCAGGCTGTGCAGGATGATCGCCACGCCGCCCTTGGCGTCGCCCACGCCGGGACCGAAGGCGCGACCATCCTCGGTGCGAAACGGCCGTTCTGCCGCGGTGCCCTCGCCGAATACGGTGTCGTAATGGATCATCAGCATGAGGTTGCGTTCGCCGCTGCCCTGAAGAGTACCGACCAGAGTATTGCCGCCGAGCTCCTCGGAGGGGTGGGTCTCGACCTCGGCACCGAGCTCGCGTAGCCGCTCGTCGAGGATCGCCTCGACCTCGGCCAGCCCCGGCTCATGAGTGGTACCCGAATCGATGTTGACCAGGGTTTCGAGCGTTTCGAGCAGCGGCGCTTCGTGGCGCTCAGCGGCATCGAGGACTGCCTGGTCGGCCTCCATCCCGAGAGGCTCGGCGCTCACGGTGGAGGCGGTGAATAGGGCGGCAAGGGCCGTGCCCAAGCAGAGTGGCTTCAGGGCGAGTCCATTCATGGCGGTTATCCTTTGTCGGGGGCAGGATCATGAAGGCGCCCGGCCTGTTCGGTTCGAAGCGCTTGAAACCAGTCTAGGGCAGGGGGCGCAGAGCGCAATTTCCTGTGCCGCGCCTGCCTGCATGTGCCTTCAGTCGAACATTCGACGGTCCACGCCGGCGGTTTCGAACAGGTAGTCCCGCGATGCGGTCAGCTCGTCGCGCAGCCGCGGGATGTCAGCCCCCTGCAGTTGGCCGCGCCATTTGCGAACGCGACCGGCAACCAGCACCGTTTCGACGTTGCTGCGCTCCATCAGGGTCACCACCGCGCCGGGCACGTTGTTGAGCGGCGCTACGTTGATCGCTTCGGCGTCGAGCAGGATGATGTCCGCCTCCTTGCCCGGGGTCAGCGAGCCTACCCGATGTTCCAGCTTCAGGCCCCTGGCGCCCCCCAGGGTGGCGTAGCGGATCACCTCGCGTGACGTCAGCAGTGCCGGCCGCTCTTCCTGGCCCTGCAGCGCCAGTTCGTTGACGAACATGCGCTGCAGCGTCAGCGTCGAGCGCATCTGGGTGAAGAAGTCGGCGGTCATGGTGCACTCCACGTCGCTGGAAAGCGAAGGCAGTATTCCCAGCTCCGATGTCTTCATCAGCGGCGGCGTGCCGTGGCGCATGGTCATCTCGATGGGTACTGCCAGCGATACGTGGGCCCCGGCATCGTGAACCGCCTGCCAGGCCATGTCGCTCATTCCCGTCATATGGATCAGGATGTGGTTTTCCTCGATCTTCCCGCTCGCCGCCAGCTCGTCGAAGGTCTCGGCCATGCCGAGACTGCCGACCACGTGATAGGCCAGCGGCAGGTCCAGCTCGTGGGCCAGCGCCCAGGCCGTCTCGTGGTCGGGCAGGTAGATCTCGCCGCCCATCACCATGGTCATCAGCCCATCGGCCGAGAGCCCTTCGCCGGTGGCGAAGTACTGCTCGCGTATGCGCCGCGCATCCTGCGGGTACTGGGCATCCTCGCCCTGGCCTTCGAAGTAGCCGAAGACGCTGCGACGAACGCTGTCGCGCAAGGCCTCGATGGCGGCATCGGAGTGCTCGGGGCTGTGATGGATCTGGCTGGTGTCCATCACCGTGGTCACCCCGGCGTCGAGCTGACTGAGCGAGCCGAACAGCTCGTTGATGTAGACGTCCTCGGGACGATATACCGGCGCCAGCTTGCCGAGGATGTGATCCATGTAGTTGGTCGAGCCTTCCGGCGTGCCGTCGTCGAACATGATGCCGTCGGCGAGGAAGCTGCGCAGGGCCGTTTCGAACAGGTGGTGATGAGTGTCGATGAATCCCGGCATGACGATGCGGCCCGCGGCATCGATCACCTCGGCATCGCCTGCGTCCAGTTCTGGGCCGACGGCGACGATGCGGCTGCCTTCGATCAGCACGTCGCCGCGCTCGAAGTCACCCACGCTGTCATCCATGGAGAGTACGTGGCCGCCACGGATCAGCACACGTCGCCCGGCCTCGCCGCTGTGCGCCGGCATGCCGCTGCGGGCTTCGTCGGCGTGGGTGGAGGCGCTGGCGGAAGCGAGCAGGCCGCCGCCCGCCATGGCGCCGGCTCCCGCCGCCAGGGTGCCTTTGAGAAAGTCGCGGCGTGTCGCGCCAGCGCGCGCTTTGCAGAGCTTGCACATCGTCTCGTTTCACTCCCGAAGTCGCTTGCAGTCAAACTCAACCTAGGTTCTGGCAGCGCGAAATGCCAAGAATCGGACCTGCAAGAGCGAAGCGGCAGCGTGGTGAGCCCAAAAAAAACCGGCGCCAGGGGGCTGGCGCCGGTTCGTGTCCGCGGGGGCGGGTTACTTCTTGGAGCGCTTGCGCTCGTGCTCCTTGAGGAACTTCTTGCGCAGGCGTATGTGGTTGGGCGTGACTTCCACCAGTTCGTCGGAGTCGAGGAACTCGATGGCCTGCTCCAGGCTGAACTTCACCGGCGGGGTCAGTACGATGTTCTCGTCGTTGCCCGAGGCGCGCATGTTGTCGAGCTTCTTGCCCTTGGTGGGGTTGACCACCAGATCGTTGGCACGGTTGTGGATACCCACCAGCATGCCTTCATAGACCTCGGTGCCGTGGTCGATGATCAGCTTGCCGCGCTCCTGCAGCGCATAAAGCGCATAGGCCAGCGCCTTGCCGTCGACCATCGAAACCAGTACGCCGTTGCGACGCTCGATGCCGGCGTCGGGCTTGAGCGCACCGTAGTGGTCGAAGCGGCTGGTGAGGATGCCGGTGCCCGAGGTCAGGGTCAGGAACTGACCGCGGAAGCCGATCAGGCCACGCGCCGGGATGATGAAGTCCAGGCGCACGCGGCCCTTGCCGTCGGGGTTCATGTTGGTCAGCTCGCCCTTGCGGTAGCCGAGCTCCTCCATGATGGCACCCTGATGCTGCTCCTCGCAGTCGATGATCACCTCTTCGTACGGCTCCTGCTTGATGCCGTCGATCTCCTTGATGATCACCTCGGGGCGGCCCACCGCCAGCTCGAAGCCTTCGCGGCGCATGGTTTCGATCAGCACCGAGAGGTGCAGCTCGCCGCGGCCGGAAACCTTGAACTTCTCGGGGCTTTCGCCCTGCTCGACCCGCAGCGCCACGTTGTGGATCAGCTCCTGGTCGAGACGATCCTTGATGTTGCGGCTGGTGACGTACTTGCCGTCACGGCCGGCGAAGGGCGAGTCGTTGACCTGGAAGGTCATGGAGACCGTGGGCTCGTCCACCGACAGCGGCGGCAGCGCCTCGACGGCGGCCGGGTCGCACAGGGTGTCGGAAATCGAGAGCTCGTCGACCCCGGTGATGCAGACGATGTCGCCGGCGGTGGCCAGCTCGGTCTGCACGCGCTCGAGACCCATGTGGGTCATCACCTGGCCGACCTTGCCCTTGCGGGTATTGCCGTCGGTGCCGATCACCACGATCTGCTGGTTGGGTTTCACCGAGCCACGCTTGATGCGACCCAGGCCGATGACGCCCACGTAGCTGGAGTAGTCCAGCGCCGAGATCTGCATCTGGAACGGTCCGTCGAGTTCGACGGCCGGCGGCTCGACGATGTCGACGATGGCCTGGAACATCGGCGTCATGTCCTCGGCCAGCGCTTCCGGATCCATCCCGGCAATACCGTTGAGGGCCGAGCAGTAGATGATCGGGAAGTCGAGCTGCTCGTCGCTGGCGCCGAGGTTGTCGAACAGATCGAAGATCTGGTCGATGACCCAGTCGGGGCGGGCGCCGGGGCGGTCGATCTTGTTGACCACCACGATCGGCCTGAGGCCCTGGGCGAATGCCTTCTGGGTCACGAAGCGGGTCTGCGGCATGGGGCCGTCGACGGCGTCCACCAGCAGCAGCACCGAATCCACCATCGACATCACGCGCTCCACTTCGCCGCCGAAGTCGGCGTGTCCAGGGGTGTCGACGATGTTGATGTGGTAGTCGCGGCCATTGCCGTCCTGCCAACGAATCGCGGTGTTCTTGGCCAGGATGGTGATGCCGCGCTCTTTTTCCTGGTCATTGGAGTCCATGACCCGCTCCTGCCCTTCGGCCTTGCGATCGAGCGTGCCGGACTGGCTCAGGAGCTTGTCGACCAAGGTGGTCTTGCCGTGGTCGACGTGAGCGATGATGGCAATATTGCGCAGACTCTCGATACGAGAGGGGGTTACAGCTGTGTTCATAAGGTGTGACTCATCAACGGGAACGCACCTATGTACACATCGAAAGGACGTACCCTAGGCGCGGGGTAGGGGGGTGGTGGCGCATTGTACAGATATCGGTGGTTGGGGAATAGCACAACCTGGCGATATGGCGCGTATCAGGCCTGTGTACCGGCATGCTCCCATGCACAAGGCGCGGACGGAATGATGCTTGGCTCGGTGACGACTGGGCTGTGCGTATGACGATGAGGTGGGGAAAATGAGCGAAAGTGCACGTAGATACTTTTGTACACTTATCAACACACTGGGTAACTCACCCTATCGCTGAGAGGTTCACCCCCGTCCTCTGGAGTCTGCTCGATGCCCTTAGCCAGCGTCTTCATCGATGCCCGGTCCGCAGGTGCGAAGTTGCCGCGCCACCTGGTCACTGTCGAACAAGCGGCGAGCAAATGGAAGGGCAGCCATGAAGTGCTGCTGGTGGACGATACCGGAGATCGGCGTCTTCCGCCCTTGGCCCATCGGCACCAGGCACGATTGCTGTCGACCACTTCTCCCCTGCTGGGAAGTCGACTCAACGCTGCCGTCGCTGCCAGCCAGGGTGAACGCTTGCTGTTTCCCGGAACGCTGACCCGCGATGAGCTGGTGTGGTTGGGTGAAAGCCTGTCGGCTGACGAGCGGGGCCTCCTCTGTGATGCGGCCGTCATGCGACGCAAACGCCGGGGGCGGCTACAGCGCTGGTGGAGCTGGCTCACACGTGCCACCACTCGGGATACCTTCTGGGTGGCGCGGGATTGGTTCGAGCGTATCGGCGGCTTCGACCCGCAGCTCGACAGCGAAGCGCTGAGCGACCTGCTCGAGCGGTTGCGAGCATGTGGTGCGAATGTCTGCTACTCGGGCAATGCCGGGGCAGAACGCAAAACACTGTGCCCACCGCAAGGTGGGCACAGTCGAGTTGGCAGGGAGTAACCGCCAGGCTCAATCGTCTTCGGGTACGCCACCCATCCGCTCGAGCAGCTGAGCACCGGCAGGTATTCCACTCATTTGGCTCATGAAGAACCTTCGGGAGCGTGTCAGGGCTGACCCCAAGGGCAGGTCTTGATGTCCTATTTTGGTGCAAATTTAAAATATGTGTTCTTTCATGGTGCACGAATTGCCTCTCGATGGCGCAGATACGCTGCGTAATAAATTTCCGCAACAGCGTGGTGCACTCGGATTATTGGCTATTGTCTTTTGAATACAGCAACCTGGGAGTATTGAGGGCGTTGATGGTGCAAATTGGCACGCTACCTGCATTAGGTTGGCCAGCGCCATGTTCGTGCATGGTGAACGTGGGCAGTCGAGTTGCCTACGTGCTACAACACATGCTGGAACGAACCAGCGCAGTGGACTTCAGCCAAACGAATCGAGCCACAGCTCTAACGGAGGACACCAATGTCAGCCAAGACTCTCGCCCTGATCGAAGAACATGATGTGAAGTGGGTAGACCTGCGTTTCACCGATACGCGGGGCAAGGAACAGCACGTCACCATTCCCGCCCGTGACGTGAACGAGGAGTTCTTCGAGAACGGCCAGATGTTCGACGGCTCCTCCATCCATGGCTGGAAGGGCATCAACGAGTCGGACATGATCCTGCGTCCGGAAGACGGTACCGCTTTCCTCGACCCGTTCACCGAAGATGCCACCCTGGTGGTGCGTTGCGACATCATCGAGCCGGCCACCATGCAGGGCTATGAGCGCGATCCGCGCTCCATCGCCAAGCGTGCCGAGGCCTACCTGCAGTCTACCGGCCTGGGCGATACCGCCTTCTTCGGCCCGGAGCCCGAATTCTTCATCTTCGACGAGGTGCATTGGAAGGCCGATATCGAAGGCGCCATGTACAAGATCACCTCCGAAGAGGGTGCCTGGTCTACCGACCGTCAGGTCGAAGGCGGCAACCTGGCGCACCGTCCGCGCGTCAAGGGCGGCTACTTCCCGGTTCCCCCGGTCGACAGCTTCCACGATATTCGCGGCGCGATGTGCAACACCCTGGAAGCCATTGGCCAGACCGTCGAAGTGCACCACCACGAGGTCGCCAACGCCGGCCAGAACGAGATCGGCGTCAAGTTCAACACCCTGGTGAAGAAGGCCGACGAAGTTCAGGAAATGAAGTACGTGATCCACAACGTGGCTCACGCTTACGGCAAGACCGCTACCTTCATGCCCAAGCCGCTGGTCGGCGACAACGGCAGCGGAATGCACGTGCACCAGTCCTTCTGGAAGGACGGTCAGAACCAGTTCGCCGGCGACCAGTACGCCGGTCTGTCCGAAATGGCGCTCTACTACATCGGCGGCATCATCAAGCACGCCCGTGCTCTGAACGCTTTCACCAACGCTTCCACCAACTCCTACAAGCGTCTGGTGCCGGGCTTCGAGGCGCCGGTCATGCTGGCCTACAGCGCCCGTAACCGCTCTGCGTCCATCCGCATTCCGTACACCGCGAGCCCGAAGGGCAAGCGTGTCGAGGCTCGCTTCCCCGACCCGACCGCCAACCCCTACCTGGCCTTCGCCGCCATGCTGATGGCCGGTATCGACGGCATCAAGAACAAGATCCACCCCGGCGATGCCATGGACAAGAACCTCTATGACCTGCCGCCGGAAGAGGGCAAGCTGGTGCCGACCGTCGCCAGCAGCCTGGATCAGGCGCTCGAGGCGCTGGACGCTGACCGTGCGTTCCTCACCGAAGGCGGCGTGTTCACCGACGATATGATCGATGCCTACATCGAGCTGAAGATGGAAGACGTCGAGCGTATCCGCATGACCACGCACCCGATCGAGTTCGACATGTACTACAGCTGCTGATATCGCAGCCTGGACGGCTGGACGAGCTTGCCTCGCCAGCCGGCACCAGCAAGGGGCTCCGCATCGCGGCGCCCCTTTTTTGTCGTACACTGGAGCGGAACGTTAGGTTACCTTTTGCCGACTCCGACAGGCCCGGCCTCGGCTGGCCGTTGCGATACAACGCTCGAGGGATGTGCCCATGCTCAAGCCGATCGTGTCTTGCCTGCTGGGGCTATTGGTGGCGCATTCGGCACTGGCCACGACCATCTATCGCACCACCGATGCCCAGGGCAACGTAGTCTTCACCGATGATCCCAACCGTGGCGGCGAGCCGGTCGAACTGTCACCGCTGACCGTCATCCCCGCGCAGGTCGGGGGGCGTCAGGCCGAGCCGCCTCGGGTCGAGGGCGCCGCCCCGCGCGCGAGCCAGCGACCGGGCCAGCCCTTCATGCCCTACGATGCCTTTCGCATTCGTTCGCCGGCGCATGGGGGCGACCTCCCCGCCAGTCATGCAGGAAACCTGCAGGTGGAGCTCGCCATCGAGCCCGAGCTGCGCCCCGACCACCGCGTGCGGCTGTTGATCGACGGCCAGGTCAGTCAAACCGCCATGCATACCCGAGTCTTCATGCTGACCAACCTTCCCCGTGGCGACTACGTGCTCCAGGCTGAGCTGCTCGATTCTCAAGGTCAGGTAAGGCACCGTACGACGCCGGTAAGTCTTCATGTGCAGCGAGCCAATGGCGTACTGCCCCAGGGAGGTAGCTGAGCGCTCTCTGCTCCGTTTCGTGCAGCTCATAGATCCCATGCCTGCATGGGGTGCCGTCATGCACCATGAAGGGTGGTGGCGATGCTGCCCAGGGTGGCGTTATGCTTTCTGTTGCACTGATATGGTGCATTAGCGGCAGCGGGATACGCCCCGAAACGGCGCCACGCCGCGCCGTTTCGGGTTGGCGCACTTCTTGCTTGGTATGTTCAGCCCCGGGGTAGCACAGTCGCGGCGTAGTTGGCGCATGCGCCAACAAGAGGCAAGTGCCGCGCACAGCTCCCATGCATTCACCAAGGGAAGGTCGTAAATGTACCGACGCCTGATGGAACATCTCACCACGGCGGTGCTGTTGCTGGATCAGGAGCTGCGGTTGAGCTGGATGAATCCGGCGGCCGAAGCCCTGCTGGCGGTCAGTCTGGGTCGGGTCAAGGGGCTCGGTTTGGCGGCCTTGCTTGCTGAAGACGACGGCATGGGTGAGGTGTTGGCCAAGGCGCGTGACGAACAGCACCCCTTCACCCAGCGCGAGGTGCGCCTGGCGCTGCTGGGTGGTGCGACGACCACCATCGACTATACGGTCACGCCGCTCTCCACCGAGGAGCTGCTGGTGGAAATGGAGCCCCGCGACCGGCTGCTGCGCATCTCCCGCGAGGAGGCCCTGCTCAATCGGCAGGAAGCGATCAAGGTGCTGTCGCGCGGCCTGGCACATGAAG
The DNA here is from genome assembly GCF_057473365.1 of Halomonas sp. TH-94. Taxonomy (NCBI): domain Bacteria; kingdom Pseudomonadati; phylum Pseudomonadota; class Gammaproteobacteria; order Oceanospirillales; family Halomonadaceae; genus Halomonas; species Halomonas sp. TH-94. The sequence goes on along the minus strand of NZ_JBYCKL010000004.1, from coordinate 4,085 downwards.
TGAAGAATCCGCTCGGTGGGATCCGCGGCGCTGCACAACTGCTGGAGCGTGATCTGGACGACCCTGCCTTGCAGGAGTTCACTCGTATCATCGTCGAGGAAGTCGACCGGCTGCGTGACCTGGTCGATAGCATGCTCGGCCCCAACAAGCTGGTACGGCACGAGCCGCTCAATATTCACAAGGTGCTGGAGCGCGTCCGTACCCTGCTCATTGCTGAGACGCCCACCGTGACCGTCGAGCGCGATTACGATCCCAGCTTGCCCGACTTCCCCGGTGACGAGGCTCAGATGATTCAGGCGGTGCTCAACGTGGCGCGTAATGCCGTGGAAGCCATGACCGGCGCCGAAACCGCAGCGCCGAGCTTGCTGATGCGCACACGAGCGCGTCGCCAGTTCACCCTGGGCGCCGAGCGCCATCGCCTTGTCTGCGAGGTGGCGCTGATCGACAACGGCCCCGGCGTTCCCGAGAGCCTGCAGGAAACCCTTTTCTATCCCATGGTATCGGGGCGTGCCGACGGCAGTGGACTGGGACTGTCCATTGCCCAGGGCATTCTGCATCAGCACCAGGGCCTTATCGAGTGCGATTCCCGCCCCGGTCATACCGAATTCCGTCTGCTTATTCCATTGGAGAGGCGCCATGACTGATGTCGCACGTGTCGCGGTGGTCGATGATGACCGCGCCATTCGCTGGGTGCTGGAGCGCGCCCTGGCTCAGCCCGATCTCGACGTCGAATGTATCGACCGGGCCGACGTGGCGTTAAGCCGTCTTCTCGACGATCCTCCCGATGTACTGGTCACCGACATTCGGATGCCGGGGATCGACGGCCTCGACCTGATGTCACGCGTCAGGGAAGTGCATCCCGACTTGCCGGTCATCGTGATGACCGCCCACTCCGACCTCGACAGCGCCGTGGCCTCCTATCAGGGCGGCGCCTTCGAATATCTGCCCAAGCCGTTCGACGTCGACGAGGCGCTGGCCCTGGTGCGTCGCGCCGTGGCCCATGCCCGCGAGCGCAAGCGCCCGGTCAGCGTGCCCGAGGGGCTGGACGCCGAGATCATCGGCGAGGCGCCGGCCATGCAGGAGGTCTTTCGGGCCATCGGTCGCCTGTCGCACTCGCACATCACGGTACTCATCAATGGCGAGTCGGGTACCGGCAAGGAGCGCGTTGCGCGTGCCCTGCACCAGCACAGTCCGCGGGGCATTCAGCCGTTCATTGCCCTGAACATGGCGGCGATTCCCCGTGATCTGATCGAGTCCGAGCTGTTCGGGCACGAGAAGGGGGCCTTTACCGGGGCCACGGCGAGCCGGCAGGGGCGATTCGAGCAGGCCAACGGCGGCACGCTGTTTCTCGACGAGATCGGCGACATGCCCGCCGAGACCCAGACGCGTCTGCTGCGCGTACTGGCAGACGGCGAGTTCTATCGGGTCGGCGGACATACACCGGTGAAGGTGGATGTGCGGATCATCGCTGCAACCCACCAGAACCTGGAGCGCCTGGTGGAGGACGGCCGTTTTCGCGAAGACTTGTTCCATCGCCTCAATGTGATTCGCGTTCACTTGCCCAGGCTTGCCGAGCGTCGCGAGGACATTCCCCGCTTGGCGCGCCACTTCCTGGCCGAGGCGGCCAAGGAGCTCTCCACCGACGTCAAGGTGCTGACCAAGGACGCCGAGGCCCATCTGACCCGGTTGCCCTGGCCGGGGAACGTGCGCCAATTGGAGAACACGTGCCGCTGGCTGACGGTCATGGCTTCGGGGCGCGAGATTCTGGTCGAGGATCTGCCGCCGGAGCTGCGCCAGGGTGAAGGCGGCGAAGTGACCAACGGCGACTGGCGTGCCGCCTTCCGTGACTGGGCCGACCGGGCCCTGGCGGCGGGCCATACCCATTTGCTGGAGGAAGCCGTGCCGGACTTCGAGCGTATCCTCATCGAGACCGCGCTCAAGCATACCGGCGGGCGCAAGGGAGAGGCGGCCGAGCTGCTGGGCTGGGGCCGCAATACCCTTACACGCAAGCTCAAGACGCTGTTGCCCTCACTGGCGGAGGATTGACACACCAGGCGGTGACTCTTCTCTCGACCGCTCCGCTTCGGTAGCGCTGCACACGCTGCTGGGCCCAGCCGAGCGGTGTGGATAAGGTCCGTTACCCAGCCACTCAACTCCCTTACCGGGCGCTTCACTCGGTTGAACTATGGTGGTTAGAGAGCCTTCGTTCGGACAACAGGGAGAGAGTCCATGAAAGCGCTGTGTTGGCATGGCAAGAATGATATCCGCTACGAGACGGTGCCCGACCCCAAGATCGAGCACCCTCGTGACGCCATCATCAATGTGAGCAGCTGCGCCATTTGCGGCTCCGACCTCCACCTGTTCCACCACTTCATCCCCGCCATGGAATCGGGCGATGTGGTGGGTCATGAATTCATGGGTGAGGTGATGGAAGTCGGTTCCGATACGCGAGACCTCAAGGTCGGCGATCGGGTCGTCGTCCCCTTCACCATTACCTGCGGCGAATGCGATCAGTGTCGGCGCGGAAATTTCTCCGTGTGTGAGCGCTCCAACCGCAACAAGGCGCTGGCCGACAAGGTATTCGGTCACGCCGGTGCCGGCCTGTTCGGCTACTCGCACCTCACTGGCGGCTATGCCGGAGGTCAGGCGGAATACGTCAGAGTTCCCTTTGCCGACAATACCCATATAAAGGTCCCTGACAGTCTCACCGACGAACAGGTCCTCTTCCTTGGCGACATATTCCCCACCGGCTGGCAGGCCGCGGTGCAGTGCGACATCGAGCCCACCGATACGGTGGCCATCTGGGGCGCCGGCCCGGTCGGTCAGTTCTGCGTGCGCAGTGCCGTACTGCTGGGTGCCAAGCAGGTGGTAATGATCGACAACGTGCCCGAGCGCCTGGCCATGGCCGAGGCTGGTGGAGCCATCGCGATCAACTTCGATGAAGAGAGTGTGCTCTCGCGCCTGCAGGAACTTACCCAGGGTAAAGGGCCGGAGAAATGTATCGACGCCGTAGGGCTTGAGTCCCACGTGCCGCGCTCGCTCGATTCCGTTTACGACCGATTCAAACAGGCGATGATGCTGGAGAGCGATCGCGCGCACGTGCTGCGCGAGATGATCTATGTCTGTCGTCCGGCGGGCATTCTCTCGATTCCCGGGGTGTATGGCGGCTTGATCGACAAGGTGCCCATGGGGCCGCTGATGAACAAGGGCCTGACCGTGCGGACCGGGCAAACCCACGTCAAACGCTGGACCGATGATCTGCTGCGCTTGATCGAGGAGGGCCAGATCGACCCTTCCTTCGTGGTGACGCACAGCGCTGGGCTCGAGCAGGGCCCTGAAATGTACAACACCTTTCGCGACAAGCAGGACGGCTGTGTGAAGGTGGTACTCAAGCCCTGACCGACTCGCGCCAGGAAGCAGCAAACCGACATGGAGGTGAATACATGAGTCTCGATCGGAATAGTTCATTGCAACCAAGCGACCAGCTGGCGCGTGGACTCGGCTGGATCGGCATCGGGCTGGGCCTCTACCAGCTGCTGGCACCGCGCAGCGTGACGCGTGCGCTGGGTGTCGAGGGGGCGGAAGCCATCGTGCGCATCTGCGGGGCACGCGGCGTTGCCACTGGTATCGGGGCGCTGACCGTCAATCCCAAACCGGCGCTATGGGTGCGCACTGCAGGCGATGCTCTTGATCTGGCGGCGCTGTTGGCCCTCTTGGCCGACCGCGATCATCCCAGGCGGGGCAGCGTGAAACTAGCCCTGGTGGCCGTGGGAGCGAGTACGGCCGTGAGCCTTTATTGCGCCCAGGACCAGACTCGGCGTCACGCTTACCAAGCCGGACGGACCCCGGATTACAGCGGACGCAGTGGTTTTCCTCAGGGCGTGGAGCGCGCCCGAGGCGCGGCGGCTGGCGGTGGTCTGCCCACCCGCCCCGCTGCACTGCCCTCGTCGGCAAGTTCGGCGGGATCGCGGCTACCAGGGTCCGCGGCGGGCCCGGCGCGCCGCGCTACCAAGGGCAGCCGCTTCGACTACTGTGTCGGGGCCGCGCGCGGAAGCAAGCAGGCCGCACCTACCGGGTGGGCTGTT
>NZ_JBYCKL010000003.1:0-11394 GCF_057473365.1 Halomonas sp. TH-94 | reverse complement strand
TGAAGGGGGTGGCGCCCAAGGGGGTGGAGATCATCGATCTCTACAAGGCGGTAATTCCCTTCTGTGCGCTGATCGTGCTGGCCTGTGTGCTGATGGCCTTCTTCCCGGTGCTGGTGACGGGCTTGCCGTCACTCATGCTCGGCTATTAGGCCGTTTAGCAGCCTGCCCGCGGCGCCCGCATCCTGGATGCGGGCGCTTTTCATTGGGGGGCTTCCTTGACGTCGGTCAGCTGCAGCTGCATGGGACAACTGGTATCATTCCCAATCGTTACCGCCTCGCATTACCGTGCCGTTGCGCCAGCCAGCCAAGGAGTTCCGTTTGTTCCGTTCCGCCACTACCGGTCTTGCCTCGGCATCTCGCTATCTGAGCCCCTGGACGCTGCTTATCCTCGGCATCGCCCTGGTCGTCGCGTTGCCCGTCATCGTGGTGCTCGCTCATATCGTGATGCCGACGGAAGGGGTCTGGCAGCATCTGGCCAGCACGGTACTGGGGCGCTATATCGGCAATACGCTCTACCTCACCGTCACGGTAGGCATCGGCACCATGATCATCGGTACCGGTACCGCTTGGCTGGTGGTGATGTGCCGCTTCCCGGGGCGGCGGGTCTTCGAGTGGGCACTGCTACTGCCGCTGGCCGTGCCTACCTACGTGATCGCCTACGCCTACACGGACTTCCTGCAGTATGCCGGCCCGCTGCAAACCTGGCTTCGTGAGATCTTCGAGTGGGGCCGGGGCGATTACTATTTTCCCAATATCCGTTCCCTGGGCGGTGCCGCCACGCTGATCACGCTGGTGCTGTATCCCTACGTCTACCTGCTGGCACGTGCGGCGTTCCTCGAGCAGTCGGTATGCGTGCTCGACGTCGGGCGCACCCTGGGCCGCGGCCCGTGGAACCTGTTTGCCACCGTGGCAGTGCCGCTGGCGCGGCCGGCCATCGTCGGCGGCGTCTCGCTGGTACTGATGGAAACCCTCAACGAATTCGGGGCGGTCCAGTTCTTCGGCGTGGATACCTTTACCACGGGCATCTATCGCACCTGGTTCGGTCTCGGCGAGCAGGTCGCAGCAGCCCAGCTCGCCGCCTGCCTGTTGCTGTTCGTCATCGTGCTGGTGATGCTGGAGCGCTGGTCGCGGGGCAAACGCCAGTATTTCCATACCACCAACCGCTATCAGCAGTTGCCCGAATACCGGCTGCGCGGCTGGCGGGCCGCGGCGGCCTTCACCGTCTGCGCGCTGCCGGTCCTGATCGGATTCCTGATCCCCAGCGGCCTGTTGACGCAGATGGCGCTCACTACCGGGGATGCGCTATTCGGCACCCGCTTTCTCGGTTTTGCCTGGAACAGCTTGAAGCTCGCCGTGATCGCCTCGCTGATTGCAGTGGGGCTGGCGGTGGTACTCAGCTATGGCGTACGCCTACACGACAGCCCGCTGACGCGCATCGCCACACGCATCGCTTCGATGGGCTATGCCATACCGGGTTCGGTGATCGCCGTCGGCATCCTGATTCCCTTCGCCTGGCTCGACAATACCGTCAATACGTGGCTGCACACTCACTATGGCACGATCGTCGGGCTGATCTTCAGCGGCACGGCGTTCATTCTGATCTATGCCTACGTGGTGCGCTTCCTGGCAGTTTCCTTCAATACCGTGGAGGCAAGCCTGGGCAAGGTGACACCGAGCATGGATGCCGCTTCGCGCACCTTGGGGCAAACGCCGGCGGGCACACTCAAGCGCGTCCATACGCCGATCATGCGTGGCAGCCTGTTCGCGGCGGGGATCCTGGTGTTCGTGGATATCATGAAGGAGCTGCCGGCGACCATCATCCTGCGCCCCTTCAACTTCGACACCCTGGCGGTGCGGGCCTACAGCCTGGCGTCGGACGAGCGGCTGGCCGAGGCATCGACCGCCTCCCTGGCCATCGTGGTCGTCGGCATCGTTCCGGTGATTCTGCTGAGCATGGCAATGCGCCGCTCGCGCCCTGGCTCAGGCCCCCGCTGAGGGAAAAACGAAGACCTGAGACAGATCGAGATGAATGTCCACCCGCTGCCCTTCGGCAGGCAGGAACACACCGGGAACCCTGGCGTGCAAGTGAGCTTCGCTGCCGTCCTCGCCGTGGGCACAGATATGCAGCAGGCTGCTGCGTCCCAGCAGCTTGGCCATGACCACATGGCTATAGCGGTGTTCCGGCGCCGGATCGAAGTGCTCGGTAATACGCAGCGCCTCAGGGCGAATCATCACCTGGGCCTGGCTCCCTTCCGGTAGCCAACCGGCTTCAACCGGCCCCACCGGAGTCATTACCCTGCCGCCGTGCACCTCGCCCTGCAGTTCGTTGACCTCGCCGAAGAAGGCCACGACGAAGGGATCGCAAGGAGCGCAGTAGAGCTCGCGCGGGGTACCCACCTGCACCACACGACCCTCGCGCATCAGCGCGATTCTGTCGGCCATGAACATGGCCTCTTCGGGGTCGTGGGTCACCAGCAGAGTCGCCGAGCCCACCTTCTTGAGCACGTGCAGAGTGTCGTCCCGAATGCGATCGCGCAGGCGGGCATCGAGGCTTGAGAAAGGCTCGTCGAGCAGCATCAGCTGAGGAGAAGGCGCCAAAGCCCGAGCCAGCGCCACGCGCTGCTGCTGGCCACCGGAGAGCATGTGCGGGTAGGAATCGGCGTAGGTGGCCATGCCAAGTTGTTCGAGCAGGGACAGGGCCCGCTGGCGACGCTGCGCCTGCGGCTGCCCCTTGAGGCCGAACGTCACGTTCTCCAGCACCGTGAGATGTGGAAACAGCGCCGAATCCTGGAAGGCTAGACCCACATTGCGCTTCTCCGGGGGCACGTGCTTGCCCTTGGGTACCGCGATCTCGCCGCCGTTGAGCGTCACACGACCTTGCTGGAGCACTTCGAGACCCGCGGCAATGCGCAGCAGAGTGGTCTTGCCGCAGCCCGAGGGGCCCAGCAAACAGACCACCTCTCCAGGCATTACCTCGAGATCGACGCCGCGCACGGCCGGCAGGCTGTCGAAAGTATGGTGCACCCCCTGCATGGTCAGGGCGGCATCTGGATGGTAGGGGGCGTGTTCGACTTCCACTGGCTTCGATTGGCTAGTCATAGGTCAGACGACTTGGTCAAGTGAAGGTATGGATTTCATCGTACCCGAAATGTCCAGCAAATGCGTTTGAAATAGACTCTCATTTAACATCTTTTCCACCTCCTCTTGCTCCCGGTCAGCCTACTGCGGAGTCGTATATGAGTCGCTGTCGATGCGGGCTTGACGACGCGTTCGGGAAACGCTTCAATAGCGCTTAACTAAATGCAACGTATTATCATTCAACCGAACCACCCGCTCTCGAGGTCCACTACATGCTACAGCGTAATCGTGTCGTCGCTCCGCTCGCCGTATTGATGGCCGGCTCGGCCTTTGCCACCACGGTAGCAGCCGAAGAGGTCAACCTCTACTCGGCGCGCCATTACGACGTCGATGAGCAACTTTACCAGGCCTTCACCGATGAGACCGGTATCAAGGTGAACCTGCTGGAGGGCGAATCCGACCAGTTGATCGACCGCATCAAACGCGAAGGTATTGCCAGCCCGGCCGATGTGATGATCACCGTGGATGCCGGCCGTCTGTGGCGCGCCGAGCAGGAAGGCATCTTCCAGGGCATCGAATCCGACGTGCTCGATGAGCGTCTGCCGGATTCCATGCGCCACCCGGAAGGCAAGTGGTTCGGCTTCAGCCAGCGCGTGCGGGCAATCTTCTACAACCCCGAGAATGTCGACCCCAGCGAAATCACGTCCTACGAGGACCTGACCGACCCGCGCTGGGAGGGTGAGGTGTGCATCCGCTCTTCCAACAACATCTACAACCAGTCGCTGCTGGCGGCGATGATCGATCATCACGGTGCCGAGGGGGCCGAAGAGTGGGCCCAGGGCATCGTCAAGAACCTGGCGCGTCAGCCCGAGGGCGGTGACACCGATCAGATCAAGGCAGTGGCTGCTGGCGAGTGCGACCTGGCCGTGGCCAACCACTACTACTACGTGCGCCTGATCAACTCCGACGACGCCGCCGACCGCGAAGTGGCAGAAAAAGTCGGTATCCTGTTCCCCAATCAGGAGGATCGCGGCATTCACGTCAACGTCGGCGGAGCAGGCGTCGTTGCCACCTCGCCGAACCGCGAAAATGCCATTCGCTTCCTCGAGTTCCTGGCCTCTGATGTGGCCCAGGAGTTCTTCGCTGCCGGCAACTTCGAGTACCCGGTGATTGACGGTGTGAACATGGACGAGACGCTGAAGTCCTGGGGCGAACTGCACAAGGACGACCTGAATATCAGCGTGCTGGGAGAGAACAACCCGGAAGCGATTCGTATCTTCGATCGCGTCGGCTGGCGCTGAGCACTAGCGCGAGCTGAGCAATAGCGCAAAGAGAAAGCCCGCGGCCTGCGCCGCGGGCTTTCGCGTTTAGGCGGGATGCTTTTCTGGCGTCAGCTGGCCAGCTGAGCCGGCGTATTGGCGGCTCCCATGGCCTGAGCCAGGTCGCGCGCGGTCATGCCGCGACTGTCCCGGACGTCCGCATGGGCGTCATGCGCCAGCAGAAGCGCCACGATCTCGGTACGATCGAACATGGCGGCAAACATCAGCGCCGTCTTGCCGTCCGGGGCGCAGGCGTTCACCTCGGCACCGTATTCCAGCAGGAGTTCGGCCATTCTCAGATCGCCCTTGTAGGCCGCACCGGCCAGCGGGGTCTGGCCTTGGTCGTTGCTTAGCTGCGGGTCGGCACCATGCTCGAGCAACACCCGAGCGGTGTCGTGGTGGCCGTGGTAGCTGGCCAGCATCAGCAGGCTGTCGCCCTTGTGGTTGCGCAGATTGGCCGGCAAACCTTGGGGCAGCAGCGCCTGAAAGGTGGCGCTGTCGCCCTCGCGGGCGCAGTTGAACAGCTTCGTGGCAAGCCTGATGGTCTCGTCGTCAGGCCCGCCGGGGCCCCTCTGGGGTGCATCCGTCATAGCTTTTTCCATCGTCGTCCTTGTACGAGGCTTAAGCATAGCGGCCCGAAGCTGCCTCGCCAGCCCCGGGCCTGCTATCGATTCGATGGAATGCCGTCATTGACGCTCGGCGTCAGTGCGCCTCATCCCAATTGACGCCGCTCTCGGCTTCGACGATCAGCGGTACGCTGAGCTCGGCGGCGGCCTGCATGCGCGCCTTCACTTCACCGATGAATTCGTCCACCTGACCCTCGCCGACTTCGAACACCAGTTCGTCATGTACCTGCATCACCATGCAGGCGTCGAAGCCGCTTTCTTGCAGCCAGGCGTCGACCTCGATCATGGCGCGCTTGATGATGTCCGCCGCGGTGCCCTGCATCGGTGCGTTGATCGCGGTGCGTTCGGCGGCCTGGCGACGCGCGTGGTTCTGAGCGCGGATTTCGGGTAGATAGAGCCGGCGGCCAAACACCGTCTCGACGAAGCCGTCATCGGCGGCCTGGGCGCGGATACGGTCCATGTAGCGCGCCACCCCCGGGTAGCGGTCGAAGTAGCGGTCGATGTAGGTCTGCGCCTGGCTGCGCTCGATGTGCAGCTGCTTGCCCAGGCCCCAGGCGCTCATGCCGTAGATCAGCCCGAAGTTGATCGCCTTGGCGCTGCGTCGCTGCTCACCCGAGACTTTATCCAGTGCCACACCGAAGACTTCGGCGGCAGTGGCGGTGTGGATGTCACGCCCCTCGGCGAAGGCGGAAAGCAGCCCCTTGTCTTCGGAGAGGTGGGCCATGATACGCAGCTCGATCTGCGAGTAGTCGGCGGCAACGATACGGTAGCCAGGGCGGGCGATGAAGGCCTGGCGAATCTTGCGCCCCTCCTCGGTACGAATGGGAATGTTCTGCAGGTTGGGGTCTGACGAAGACAGCCGCCCGGTAGCGGTGACCGCCTGGTGATAGCTGGTATGCAGGCGGCCGGTGCGCTTGTTGACCAGACGCGGCAGCTTGTCGGTGTAGGTCGACTTGAGCTTGGCCAGGCCGCGATGCTCCATGATCACCTTGGGCAGAGGGTAGTCCAGCGCCAGCTCCTCGAGTACCGCCTCGGCGGTGGAAGGCGCACCCTTGGGCGTCTTCTTGAGCACCGGGATCTTCTGCTCCTCGAACAGGATCTCGCCCAACTGCTTGGGCGAGCCGAGGTTGAACTCGCGGCCGGCCAGCTCGAAGGCGCGCGTCTCGAGTTCCTGGATGCGCACTTCGAGCTCCTGGCTCTGGGCACGCAGACGTGCGGCGTCGATCGCCACGCCGGTGCGCTCGATGCGCGACAGCACCGGGATCAGCGGACGCTCGATATGGTCGAGCACCTCGGCCAGGCGCCCCTCGGCCTCGACGCGGGGCCGCAGCGCGCAGTGCAGACGCAGGGTCACGTCGACGTCCTCGCAGGCGTAGGGCACGGCCTGTTCGAAGTCGATCTGGTTGAAGGTGAGCTGCTTGGCTCCCTTGCCGGCGATCTCCTCGAAGCTCACCGTCTTCTGCCCCAGGTACTTCAGCGCCAGCGAATCCATGTCGTGGCGGGTCGCCGTAGAGTTGAGCACGTAGGATTCGAGCATGGTGTCGGTAAGGGGGCCGCGCACCTGGATATCGTAGTTGGCCAGCACCGAGATGTCGTACTTGAGGTTCTGGCCGATCTTGCCGCGGCAGGGATCCTCGAGCAGCGGCTTGAGCGCGGCCAGCACACTGGCGCGATCGAGCTGGTCGGGCACGTCGAGGTAGTCGTGGGCAAGCGGCACGTAGGCCGCCTCGCCGGGCTCCAGCGCCAGCCCCACGCCGACGATCTCGGCATCCATGTAGTTGAGGCTGTTGGTCTCCAGGTCGAAGCAGAAGGCCTCGCAGGCGCCGAGCCGACCCAGCCACGCGTCGAGTTCCGCCTGAGTCAGGATAAGATGGTTGTTGCACGCCGCTACGCTGGCCGGCGGCGCCTCGGGATCGAGATTGCCCGCCGCCGCCGTGCCTGCGACCCCCGTGCCGCGCTCCACGTCATCGACGCCCTCGTCCTTGCCCGCCAGCAGCTCCGAGAGCCAGGCCTTGAACTCGAGCTCGGTATAGAGCTGCTTGAGCGCTTCGCGGTCGGGGTGGGCGATGTCGAGGTCGTCGAGCCCCACCGGCAGCTCGCAGTCGGTCTTGATGGTGGCCAGCTGATAGGAGAGATAGGCCATCTCGCGATGCTCCTCGAGCTTGGCCGGCAACGTCTTGGCGCCGCGGAAGTCGAGCGTCTTGACCCGATCCAGGTCGGCGTAGATGGTATCGAGCCCGCCGCCCATGCCCTGCAGCAGGCCCAGGGCGGTTTTCTCGCCCACCCCCGGCACTCCGGGAATGTTGTCGACCTTGTCGCCCATCAACGCCAGGAAATCGATGATCAGCTCCGGCGGCAGGCCGAACTTGGCCTCGACGCCCGCCCTGTCGAGGAGCTCGTCCTTCATGGTGTTGACCAGGGTGATGTGCTGATTCACCAGTTGCGCCATGTCCTTGTCGCCGGTGGAGATCACCGCGTCGCGACCGGCCTCGGTGGCGAGACGTGCCAGGGTGCCGATGACGTCGTCGGCCTCGACGCCTTCGATGCACAGCAGCGGCAGACCCAGGGCACGCACGCAGGCGTAGAGCGGCTCCACCTGACTGCGCAGGTCGTCGGGCATCGGCGGACGCTGGGCCTTGTAGGCCTCGAACAGCTCATCGCGGAAGGTCTTGCCCTTGGCATCGAAGACCACCGCCATGGGGCTGTCGGGGTAATCCTTGATCAGCCGCTTGAGCATGTTGATCACGCCTTTGATGGCGCCGGTGGGTTGACCCGTGGAAGTGGTCAGCGGCGGCAGAGCGTGAAAGGCGCGGTAGAGGTAGGACGAACCGTCGACGAGAACGATGGGCGTATCGGCCATGTATCGGCATCCGTTGAGTCTGTGCAAGAAAATGTGATTCTGGTCAGCCATGATACGCATTGCCTGTGGTTTTTGCCGACATCGTTGGGATCACGCTGTCCAACGGCATACACTGGCATCGGCCACAAGGTGGCATCGATTGTCGCAAGCGGTCTTCGGAGGCCAATATGAACGTCCTTTCTCGCTTCCTGGCTGTGCCCCTGCTTTTCCTCGGCCTGGTGGCAGCCGCGCCGGCCATGGCGCAGTCATCCGGCAACGTCGAGCCCGACATCACCACGCGCCAGGAGAGCGACCGCACCATTCGCGAATACCGCGTCAACGGCCAGCTCTACGCCATCGAGATCCGGCCGAACCAGGGCTCCGGCTATTTTCTGGTGGACCACGATGGCGACGGCAACTTCGAGCGCCAGGGGGGCAACGGCATCGCCGTACCTCAGTGGGTGCAGAATCGCCGCTAGCCAATGCAGGGAGTGTTACCCACCGAGGTGAATGACGGAACGCGTCCAGTAGACGTGCATCGAAGTGCCAAGACGCTACAATAGGCGGCTTGGCAACCTGGGCGAGAGACACATGGCCGTATTCACCCCGTTGAGCGACGCACAGGTCGCGGAGTTTCTCAGGCGTTTCGACGTCGGTGAGCTGGTGTCCCTGACAGGGGTGGCCGGTGGCACCGAAAACAGTACCTTCTTCGTTACCACCGACCGTCGCGAGCTGGTGCTGACCCTCTTCGAGCAGGGCGAGCATGAAGAACTGCCGTTTTTCGTCGACCTGCTCGACTACCTGGACGAGCACCGCCTGCCGGTGGCAGGACCGGTTCACGACCGCGAAGGCATCGCTCTGCACAGCCTGGCCGGCAAGCCCTCGCTGCTGTTTCCGCGCCTGCCCGGCCGCCACCCCGTGGCGCCCAATCTGACCCAGTGCGAGACGCTGGGCGACGCACTGGGGCGGATGCACGTGGTATCCCAACACTTCCCCGGGCATCGGCCCAACCCGCGCGACCTGAACTGGCTGACTGCCATGCACCACAAGGTGCTGGTCTATCTATCGCCGGAAGATCAGACCCTGATGAAGGATGAAGTGGAAATCTATCAGGGTGTGTTCGGCGATGCGCCCGAGCTGCCCCACGGCGCATTGCACGGCGACCTGTTTCGCGACAACACCTTGTACGAGGGCGACCGCCTCGGCGGCATCATCGATTTCTACAACGGCTGCACGGGCGACCTGCTGTTCGATCTCGCCATCGTGATCAACGACTGGGCCTCGGGCCCCGACGGCCGTCTGGACCGCGAACGCCACGACGCCATCCTCAATGCCTATCAGGCCCGCCGCGCTCTGACCGAGGTCGAGCGGGAGGTGTGGCCGACCATGCTGCGCATGACCGCGCTGCGCTACTGGCTGTCGCGTCTACTGGTGGTCTACGTGGACCCGCCGGCGCACGACCTGACGCCCCACGACCCCGCGCAGTTTCATACCATACTCACGGCACGCCTGAACCACGGCGCTTTGCCCCTGCCCGAAGCGAGCGATACATGAGCCTATCCATGGGAGCAGCCTCCGGTCCCGCCCAGCGAGCCCGCCGCACCTGGAACATCGACCAGTGGGGCAGCGGTTATTTCGACGTAGACGACGACGGTCACGCCCTGGTGCGCCCGCTGGGCAGCGAGGCCGAAGGGCCAGCACTGCCCCTGGCCCCGCTGGTGAACCAGTTGCGCGAGCTCGATTTGCGGCTGCCGGTACTGGTGCGTTTCAGCGACATCCTGCACGACCGCGTCGAGCAGCTGTGTGAAGCCTTCGACCTGGCCATGAGCGAAGAGGAGTACAACGGCGGCTACACCGCGGTCTACCCGATCAAGGTCAACCAGCAGCGTCGTGTGGTCGAGGAAATTCTCGCCACCCGCGAGCGCGGCCACGGCCGGGTCGGCCTCGAAGCCGGCAGCAAACCTGAACTGCTGGCGGTACTGGCCCTCTCCGCCGACGGCCCGTCGCTGATCGTATGCAACGGCTACAAGGACCGCGAGTACATCCGCCTGGCACTGATGGGCGAGAAGCTCGGCCACCGCGTCTACCTGGTGGTGGAAAAGTTCTCCGAACTGCCCCTGATTCTCGAGGAAGCCGAAAGCCTTGGCGTCACCCCGCGCATCGGCCTGCGCGCGCGCCTGGCGTCGGTGGGCATGGGCAAGTGGCAGGACACTGGCGGCGAGAAATCCAAGTTCGGTCTCACCGCCAGCCAGATGCTGGCGGTGGTGGAACGCCTGCGTGAAGCCGACTCACTGGCAAGCCTGCAGCTGGTGCACTTCCATCTCGGCTCGCAGATCGCCAACATCCGCGATATCCAGGTCGGCCTGCGCGAGTGTGCGCGTTTCTATCAGAGCCTGCTGGCACTGGGAGCGCCGATCGATACCGTCGACGTCGGCGGTGGCCTGGGTATCGATTACGAGGGTACCCGTTCGCGCAGCTTCTGCTCGATCAACTACTCCATGCGCGAGTACGCACGTAACGTGGTCAGCGCCTTCGCTCAGGCCTGCAACGAGGCTGAAATCCCCCACCCGCATCTGGTCAGCGAATCCGGCCGTGCGCTCACCGCGCACCATGCGGTGCTGATCGCCAACGTGATCGGTGAAGAGCGGGTCAACGATGAAGCACCCGAGCGTCTGGCCGAGAACGATCCGCAGCTGGATGAGCTGTGGCGCGTTCACGATCTGCTGGGCAACTCGGTGGAGCCGCGGGAGCTGGTCGAAGCCTGGCATGACCTGCTGCAGGCAATGAGCGAGATGCACGATCGTTTTCTCATGGGCCTGGCGGACATCACCGTTCGCGCCGAGTCGGAAGGGGTCTACTTCGCTGCCTGTGCACGCCTGCGCGAGCGTCTCGACAGTCGCAACCGTGCCCACCGCGAGATCATCGACGAGCTGGCCGAGAAGCTCGCCGACAAGCTGTTCGTCAACTTTTCGCTGTTCCAGTCGGTGCCCGACGTGTGGGGCATCGATCAGATCTTCCCGGTGCTTCCGCTGACCGGACTCAACCGCGAGCCCACCCGCCGCGGCGTGATCCAGGACATCACCTGTGACAGTGACGGGCGTATCGACGGCTACGTCGACGGCCAGGGCGTGGAGACGACCCTGCCGCTGCCGGAGTGGCGCGAGGACGAAGAACGCCTGCTGGGCTTCTTCCTGGTCGGCGCCTACCAGGAGATCCTCGGCGACCTGCACAATCTGTTCGGCGACACCGACTCCGTCGACGCCGCACTCGACGAGAAAGGCGAGTGGGTGCTGAGCCACGCCCAGCAGGGCGATCGGGTCTCCGACGTATTGGCCTACGTCAACTTCGATGCCAAGGTGCTGCGCGACCGGCTCGCCGGCCAGCTGGCCGACAGCGGGCTCTCCGCCGAGGAGCAGGCACACTTCCTCGACGACCTCTCCGCCGGCCTGCAGGGCTATACCTATCTTGAATAACGCCTGCCTCGAGAGAATCATGGGAGAGTAAACGACGATGCCCCCGCGGCCAGACCGCG
>NZ_JBYCKL010000002.1:0-55038 GCF_057473365.1 Halomonas sp. TH-94 | reverse complement strand
TTCCAAGGCGCAGCAGGAACATATCGACAGCGTCTCTCGCCGCGAATATCGCCATATCCAGCTAATCCCCGAAGGAGAGCGAGAAGAAGTGCGCCAGATTTTCCGTGCAAAAGGCTTTGAAGGGGAATTGCTGGAGAGAGTTGTGGAGACCCTGACAGAAAATCACGATATCTGGGTGGATACCATGCTCAAGGAGGAGCATTCCCTGCAGCCGGTCGGATTGAACCCCCTGCGCGCTGCACTGACGACCTTCTTCGCCTTTATCATCGTAGGCGCCATGCCCCTGCTACCCTATGCGCTGCCGGGTCTGGATGCTGGCGCACAATTCCTGGCCAGCCTGCTTATCGCTGGTTCGATGTTCTTCGGCATCGGCATGCTCAAGAGTCTGGTCTATCATCGCCCGTTGCTGCGCTCCGGCTTGCGTACCCTGTTGATGGGGGGTGCTGCCGCCGGCCTTGCCTTCCTCAGCGGGCATCTGGCCCATGCGCTGTTCGGCCTGAGCTAGTTCACCTAGGCCAATAAGATCGCTAGTCTCGCGCCCTACCTCTCCATCTTTCCCAGCAGCTCCAGCTCGGCACCGTGCAGCGAAACGAGCAGGGGCTCGCCGCGCTCGTTCACGCGGAACTGGCCGTAGCGGGCAGGCTCGTAGCGTTCGGCATGTCCTTCCTGGAAGAAGAAGGCGTCGGTGGCGAAGCGCACCTGGCCGTTGCGCAGGCGGTAGCGCAGAGGCATCTCATCGTCACCCAGCGCTTCCTCTGCGGAGCCCAGCCGCTGGAAGTGAGCAATGCCTCGGTCGTCGAGGCGCACCACCACGTGCCCATTGGCAGCCTGCCGTTCGCCACTCTCGAGCCGCGCTGAGTAAAGGGCGTCTCGGATACGGTTGCCGACCTCGAAGTTGAGCGCCATGTAGTCGCCCTGCATCAGCGAGCGAGGGTCCACCGGTGCCAGCTCGAGATAGACCGCCTGGCCCTCAGCAAGGTGGCGCTCCTTGCCCCATATGGCCATGTTGACCAAGGCCAGGATCAGCGCCGTGGCGGCTACGACGACGAGCATGTTCAGCTTGGCAGTCGTTTTCATTGGTCGACCCCCGTGCCCGCTTCGGCAGTCGCACCGACTCGCCACCAGCGCCGCAGCAACCAGCGTGCCGCCAGAAGCGCGATACCGAGGCCAAATAGCGTCAAGGCCTTGGCCAGCAGCGTGACATCCAGCCAATAGTAGTAGTTGATAATGGAGAGCATTAGCAGCAGCCCACCGAACCCGATAATGGCACGATTGCCGATGGCGAAGCCTAGCGCGAGCACCACAAGACCATGACTCAGACCATGGGCGTGAAGGGAGAGCAGCGCCAGCACGAGCACGGCGACATAGGCCGCCACCCGCATGCCTGGAACGACAGCGCTGGCATGGCGCCGCAAGACATGCCGGATGAGCAATACCAGCGCCAGTATGCCGAGGACATCCCCAGCCCAGGGTTCCAGCCAATCCAGGCCGGTTCCCATGAAGTAGCGCCCCAACAGCAGCGACTGGCCGAAGTAGCCGAGCGCATGGATGGCTACCAGTCCCAACAGCAGGCCGTAGCCCAGCGCCTGCGATTGGCGTATGCGAGCCGGCCAGCGAAACTCATGGAGCCACAGCGCTGTGAGTGCCAGCAGCACCAGGCCACCTGACAGCGAAGGTGCGGAAGCGCCTTCCGTCAGCGCCAGATAGAACGCCATGCTCGCGGCAAAAGCCGAAAAGGTACGGTGGGTGAGGCTCGGCATGACAAGGGCGAGAGTGCACTGCAGCACCGTCAGCGCCCACCACACTCCGGCATTCACCCCCTCCAGGGCAGAGGCCAGCGCCCATGCCACCAGCAACTGCCCCGCCAGGCTGGCAGCCAGTGCCAGGTGCTCGATGAAGTCTCCTCGCGTCTTCCACAGCAACGCATAAGCGCCGCCCATCAACACTAGCCCCAGCGTGGCGGCTGCCGCACTGCTGTCGAGCACGAACACAGCAGCCATGCCTATGAATCCCAGCAGGAACAGGGCAGCAAGCCAGCCCGAAAACGCCTGGAGGGCACGCACGAACCAGGGCGCTTCGATTGGCGGCGCGCCATCGGCCGGAGCCACGCTCACGCCGCCACGAGCGAGCCTTTCCTCGAGCGAACGGGTCATGCCGACATCTCCAGATGAAGCCGCTTGAGCCAGAACACCGCCATGGCACCCAAGGCCAGCACCGTCATGGACAAGAACAGGAAGCTGCCCGCTCCGCCCTGCCAAAGCAGATGCCGGCCAAGAAACAGCGTAACCACGACAATGATCGAGAGGCAGCCACCCGCCAGCATGAACAGATCGGCTCGCCAGTGGCGATAGACGACGTAGAGCGCCATCAGCCACAGGAGGTACACCAGCAGCGACGTTGAAAAGGCCACCCGCTCATCGACGAGTCGCGTCATCACCAGCAGGGTGAGCGGTATGCCGCTGCCCAGCGCCAGCAGCCGCGTGGGCCAGCCCAGCGACAGCCAACGCCAGCGCCTTGCACCCAGCTCCCATACCGCAAGCGCCGCCGTGTTGAGAATGAAAAGCCCCCACAGGGCACCCGTATCGCCGACGAACAGGCCGAAAACACCGCCCCATGCATGAAAATAAAGCGACAGTGAGAGGTTGAGCAGGCCCAGCCACAGGACCCAAAGAAGATCGAAGCGCGCCACCAGGGTCCACGGCAGCATCAGGACCGCCCAGTAGAAGAACAGCTGCCAAGGGTCGGCGCCGGTCTGGTAGACCTGGCCGTACAGCGCGAGCAGCACGCCCAACAGCAGCGAAGCCGCCATCAAGGCGGCTCTTGCCACCACACCTCGCCCCTTGACCGATCCGTAAACGACGATGGCCGCCACCAGCGCCGCCTGAACGAGCCCGAAACGCAGCCAGCGACCCATCTCGGCCCAGTTGTAGGCCACCAGGAACAGCACGCCGAAGACCAGTGCCAGTGCACCCAGCCACAGCAGCAGCCGGTCCAGGAACACCCCCCAGGCCCGCCCGGAAGGGTGCAGCCCCGAAAGCGCAACTGCCCTAACCACCTGCTCACGCGGTATCGCGCCGCGCTCGATCAACGCCACCAGCTCACGGCGAATGGAGGCCATATGGTTTTGCCCTATGCTGCCAACCAGTAGCTCGACAATGTCTCAGCTTGCTTCAATACCAGCTCAACGGCCTCTGGCGCCTTGTCGGGCGGGTACTTGTATCGCTGCAGGGTGCGGCGTACCAAAATACGCAATCGAGCTCGAACACTCTCGCGCACTTGCCAGTCGACGGTAGTGGACTTACGCAACTTCTCGGTGACCTCGACCGCCAGCTTTTTCAGTGTTTCGTCCCCTAGCTCGCGAACGGCACTCTCGTTAGTGGCCAAAGCGTCGTAGAAAGCGACCTCATCCGGACTTAGCCCAAGATCCTGTTCGCGAGACATCTCGACCTTAAATTGCTTGGCCATCGCAATCAGCTCTTCGATTACCTGAGCGGTCTCAATCCCGCGGTTGTGGTATTTACGGAGCGTCTCCTGGAGACGATCGGAATATTTCTTCTCCTGCACCACATTGCTGCGGGTCTTAGCCTTGATATCGTCCTTGAGCAGCTTTTCCAGCAGCTCCACCGCCAGGTTGCGATAGGGCATCTGGCGCACATCCTCGAGAAACTCGTCGGAGAGCAGCCCAATGTTAGGCTTGTCGAGCCCACACAGGCCGAACACGTCGGTCACACCCTCCGCCACCAAGGCGTTGTCCAGGATCTGCTTGAGCGCCGAGTTCTTCTCTTCCTGACTCAGCTTGCGGTCTACGCTGGTCACCTTGGTGATGGCCGCCTTTATCGCGGAAAGGAAGGCAATCTCTTTGTGCAAGGCACGGGCCTCATCCAGGGTGCCGCATAAGGAGTAGGCCTTGTTCATCGCCAACACTGTATTCAGGAAGCGCTTCTTGCCATCCTCTAGACCGAGAATGTAGTTGGCGGCAGGTACCAGCAGCTTCTGCGGGGCTTCCTGAAAACCACTGTAATCGAAGCCTTCGCCCCCGGGCCCCTTGGCGAACATGCCATGGATCACATCGAGCCGCTCCAGCAATACCGCGTAGGCCTCCTCGGCGCTGTGGGTTGGCGCCCCCCGGCCCTGAGCCTCGGTATAGGTCTTCAGCGCCTGCTTCAGCTCGTTGGCGATCCCGATGTAATCCACCACCAGGCCGCCCGGCTTGTCCTTGAACACTCGGTTCACCCGCGCGATGGCCTGCATCAGGTTATGGCCCTTCATCGGCTTATCGACATACATGGTATGACAACAGGGTGCATCGAAGCCGGTCAGCCACATGTCTCGCACTATCACCAGCTTGAGAGGATCGTCGGGATTCTTGAAACGTGCCTCCAGGCGTTTCTTGGTCTTCTTGTTATAGATATGCGGCTGTAATAGTGCCTTGTCGGCAGCGGAGCCGGTCATCACGATCTTGATCACGCCCTTTTCCGGATCGGGATCATGCCACTCCGGGCGCAGAGCGGTAATCTCGTTGTAGAGGTGAGCGCAAATCTCGCGGCTCATCGCTACGATCATTGCCTTACCAGTGATGGTGGCATTGCGCGTCTCGAAATGCTCGATCAAATCGGCGGCCACCTGCTTGAGACGTGGCTTGGAGCCAACCAGCTTTTCCAGGCGACTCCACTCCCCCTTGGTGCGCTCGCGGTGGCCAATGTCTTCCTCGTCCTCGATGACCTCCTCGACCTGATCGGATAACTGTTCGATCTCGGCCTGGTTGATCTCGAGCTTGGCCAGCCGCGATTCATAGTAGATCGGAACCGTGGCGCCGTCCTCCACCGCATCCTGAATGTCGTAGATGGAAACGTAATCGCCGAAGACAGCGCGGGTATTCTTATCTTCACTATCAATCGGCGTGCCGGTGAAGCCAATGAAACACGCGTTGGGGAGCGCATCGCGCATATGCTTGGCGTAGCCGAAGGTGTAGCGGCCACTTTGTTTGAGGTTGGCCTTCAAGCCATATTGGCTACGGTGGGCTTCGTCTGAGATCACCACAAGATTATGGCGATCATTGAGTACCGGGTGTTTTGACTCCCCTTCCAGCAGGGTGAACTTCTGAACCGTGGTAAAGATGATCCCGCCCGCCTCGCGTTCGGCAAGCAGGCCGCGCAGGGTATCGCGGTCGTCGGCCTGCATCGGCTCCTGACGCAGTAGCTCGCGAGCAGCGCTGAAGGTAGCGAAGAGCTGGCCATCCAGGTCGTTGCGATCGGTCACCACGATCAGCGTCGGGTTATTCATCTCCGGCTGCTGGAGCAGCATACCCGCATAGCAGCACATGGAGATGCTCTTTCCTGAGCCCTGGGTGTGCCACACCACGCCGGCCTTTTTGCTGCCTGGCACTATCCTGTCGCCATAATTGGCACGGCGCTCCGCCACTTGCCGGGAATCGTCCGGTCTGGCGGCGATCACCGTGGCCCTCACCGCTTCGCGCACCGCATGAAATTGATGATAACCAGCGATCTTCTTTACCAGCTTCTCGGCGTCGCTCTCGAACAGCACGAAGTAGCGGATGAAGTCGAGTAGCAGCTCACGGTTGAAGAATCCCCTTACCAGGGTCTCGAGCTGCCACTCCAGCAGCGGCTTGTCGTCCTCGTGCTTGATGGTGCGCCAGGGCATGAAGCGCTCTTGACTCGCTGTCAGCGAACCCAGCCGCGCGTTGTAGCCATCACTGACCACAAGGGCTTCGTTGGTAACGAACAGCTCGGGCACTTCTTCCTTGTATGTCTGCACCTGGTGGAAGGCGTCCCAGATATCGACCTTCTCGTCGGTGGGACTTTTCAGCTCCAGCACTGCCAACGGCAGGCCATTGATGAAGGCGAGCAAATCAGGCCGGCGAAGTTGCTTGCCTCCAGCGATGGTGAACTGATTGATGATACGAAAGCGGTTGGCATCGACCTGGGCAAAGTCGATCAGGAAGGCGTGGTCATGTACTTGCCGGTCATCGCACTTGTAGGTAACCGGCACACCCACCAGCAGCAGACGCTGGAAGGCGCGGTTATTCACCACCAGATCAAGGCTCCCAGGATGTGCCACCTGGGCCAGCACCTGCTCCACGGCATCCTCCGGTAGCTGTGGATTCAGGCGTCGGACCGCCGCATCGAGATCGCCCAGCAGCAGCACCTGGCGGTAATCCTGGCGCTCCGGCGCATCGCCATCAGGAGCGATGTCCGGGCCATGGGAGATCTCCCAGCCATTGTCGGCGAACCACCCCAGGCAAAGCTGTTCCAGTTGGCTCTCACTGATCATCGCCTGGCTCCTCGGCCACATAGGCCTGGCTGGGGTGATTGGGCTTGGTGGGATAGAGCAGCTTGAGCCGCCGCGCCCTGACCAAGGGTTGCAGATAGTGCTTGCGCAACGACTCCGCCGAGCGATTCAGCAAGCGCGTCAGCTCATCCAGTCGTAATGGACGCCGCGAGCAGAGTGCCAGAATCACCCCTTCCACCTTGGCCTTCGGCGCCTTGCCCTTCGTGGCAACTGGCTCTGCCAGTACCCGCAGCTCCTCCCAAGGTCCGGAGCTAGGCCCCAAAGGTCCGGAGCTGGCACCCAAAGGTCCAGAGCTCGGCGCCAAAGGTCCGGAGCTTACGTCCAAAGGTTCAGAGCTGCTCTTGAAAGGTTCAGAGTTGGCATCCGCCTCCCCTTCCGACATCTCCAGTTCCGTGAAGATATCCTCCAGGTGCGCATTGGGAAGGAAGTACACCGTGCCCCGCCCGGTGCCATTCCTCAGCATCAGCTTCTTATCCACCAGACCCGCAAATAGCTGGCTAAGATCGCGAGGATGGATATCCAGAATGGACATCATGCGGCCATGGTCCACCGTCTTCTCGATAGCGGCCGTCACCAGGATCAGGCGCTCCTTGTCGGTCAGTCTGGAGAAAACCTGCTCCCCCAGAGAGTCGCGCAGCTCGGCTAGCACCGACTCCGGCACCAGGCTGAGCATGTGAAGCTCCAGCAAGGTCTGGTCGGAAGGCGAGTGAGCTTCGCGAAGAACCGGCTTGCGCCAGTGCTGGCTCGACCAACCCTGGAAGATCTTGGGCAGCCCCGAGCCTGCATTCTCACCCAGACCGATAAAGCGGAACATGTTCTGTAGCAAACGATTGCGGCAATCGCTGTTTCCCCCGGCCATTGCCTGATCCACCGGTACGCGCATCAGGCCAGGATTGCGAAAGCCGAACATGTCCGGTCGCTTGACCACCAGAATCGAGGCTCGCCCAGTGTAGTCGGCGTGCACCAGGGTATTGACCAGGGCTTCACGCAACGCCTTGTGCACCAGGGTATCGTCCTGGCGCTGGTCTCCCTCCAGGGTGAAAGGCACCTTGAGATCGGCAGTCAGCTTGCGAATCACCCGGCGATAGAAATCGAATACGTTACCCGACCAGCTACCATCCAAGGTCAACCGGTCGACCCAGCGCAGCTCGGCTTTGGGCTCGGGGCGCTCCTGGTAATCCAGCATGTAGTTGGGGAATGCTTCGATGATGGCGACCTGCTGTCCGAACATAAGCAGCCCGGCGCGGGTCAGTCCCGAGCGCTCGGTTTCACGGTCCTTGCGCCATCCACCGATCTGGTACAGGAACGCCTGGGCATCCAGTTGGTTCCAGGGGTGATCGGGCTGCAGGTTGGCATAGAGCTGGCGATACTGGTTGAAGCTGTCGAAGTCCAGATCGTCCAGGCCGAAGCCACGCAGGATCTCGTTGTCGCGGCTATCCTCGACCTGCTCGGCCAACATGCGCCGCACCTGCTCCTCATCCAGCAGATGGTCGGTGCTGTTGAAGCGCCGGTAGGTTCCGGTCAGGGGATTACCACGCAGATAAACCGGCCGTTGCTTGCGAGTCGCCGCCGGCACATGAATATGTACGACGGCCTTGCCCTCGATCTCCAGAACACGCACCCAGCGATCGCGTAGCAAGTTGGCACTGACCTTCTGGGTGTTATTGAGCCCAGTCCAAAGTTCATCGAGCACCTTCTGAGGATCGGCTACGCCCGCCAGCTCGAAACGGCCACCCGACTTCTCGCGCACCCCCAGGAAGATATTACCGCCTTGGGTATTGGCGAAGGCGCTATAGGTCGGCCAGAACTCCTTGGGCAGCGCCCCCTTGCCATCGCGCCCCTGGGCCAGCTTGCACTCCACATCCACGCTCTCGCGCAGGGCCGCGATATCCGCCAGGGAGTCGATTTCAAGCATCGGCTACCTCGGCCACTTGTTCCTCTGCTTCGGAAATCGTCAGCTCGCCTGATAGGAGCTTGGGGAGTAGAGTGTCGCGGAGTTGTGAGAGATTCTGCGCCTCCCGAACCTTTGACTCTATCAAACCATAGAGAGACTTAGCGCACTTCGAATAGGCCGCCACAAGACCTCGCGACGGTACAACCACGGGTATCAGCTTAAAACTTCTCTTGCTAATTTCTGCAAATGTCGTACCACTAGCACGCCCCTTAATTTCATCCATTTTGGCCTCACACCACTGGATAACAAACTCAGGCGAGAGCGCTTTTTCGCACTTCATGGCAATGTACCCCTGATTGACGGCAACAGGTACCTTTGCCAGAGCGAGGTAACCCACAGGGGCACGCGAAGACATTAAAACGGTATCAACGGGAAGAAGATCTGAGCTGATCTTGGCAAGTCCAGCAGCGGTGATCTTTCGCTCTGTCGCAACTAGCACCTTATCAGAAAGTCCCGAAAGATCCCTTGGTGTTGTCCAAGGAATATTTCCCCCATCCCAAAATTTTAATTCCTTTGTCGACGGTGTTCCACCACCGACGACACTTACCTCATTGCCAATTTGGCTGACATCCCACCCTTCCGGTATCTCACCCAGCTCACTCTCCTGCATGGCAGAGGGAAACAGTTCGGCAGTAACCTCAAGCTCGACATACTGCTCGGGGCTTTCGGCCTTTAGGCGATCCAATTGCTCATCACTCTTGCCAGAAATAGCCCTCATGGCAGCGAGCAGCGCGTCTTCTTCGCTGCCACCGGCGCTCAGTGCCGCCACCTTGGCCTTGACCGGATCGAAGTCGACAAACCAGCTTTTAAAGATGGCCTGCGCCATTTGTTCGAGAGTCCTGTTAACTTTACTATTGAATCTACACCTCCCATCCAGGCCGTCAAGCACAGAAGCTATATTTCTCTGAACTTCAAGAGGTGGGAGTTTTATCCTATGCCTTTTCAGCTGCCCTAGATTGAATCCTGGCACCGCTGCGCCAATACCATTAGCCAAGATCTCAGACTGCTTGCCCGGGCTGGAAAACACATAATAAATAAACTTAGGATCAGCCTTGGCCGGATCAACTGTCAACTTCATCTGCTTATTTGATATAACATATTCACCCCAGCGAGACCACTCATCTATCAAACCAACTTGATTAATAGTCCCCCAGCAAGTAAAAACAACATCTCCCTTACGAGCAATTGATCGAGAAAACTCTCTCGCTTTCTCATGACTTACAAATACCACCTCTTCGTCATTCAGCCTGACGCCAATATCAGCGCTTAGATTAGACCCTCTTATTACAGGAACCCCTTCCTTCAAAAAAAACCTGGAGCTGATTGCAGATCCAAAAGGTCCGGTTGCAAGAGCGTTCGACTGATTACTGGCAATCGCCGCCACGCTTACCTCAGGCCATTCAGAGCTCATACCCCAGCCTCCCAAGATTACGCTTGATCTCCGCCTCCAATCGGTCACTCTCCTCGAACTGAGCCTTGAGCTGCGTAGTTAGCCGCGCCATCTTCTCGTCGAAGGGTTCGCCATCGTCCTCCTGCTCCGGGGCGCCGACATAGCGGCCGGGAGTGAGCACGAAGTCGTGCTTTTTAATCTCCTCCAGGGTGGCGGCCTTACAGAAGCCGGGCAAGTCCTCGTAGGCAGTACCGAAGTCCTCCTCGCCGCGCTGCCAGGCGTGGAAGGTATCGGCGATCTTGCGGATATCCTCGGTGGTAAAGTCCCGCAGCACCCGGTCCTTCATATAGCCGAGCTGGCGGGCGTCAATAAACAGCACTTCCTTGCGGCGTGCACGCTTCTTCACCTTATTGGGCGAGAGGCCGCCGCTCTTGTCCTTGGTAAGCAGCCAGATACAGGCGGGGATCTGGGTGTTGGTGAACAGCTGTCCCGGCAGGGCCACCATACATTCCACCAAATCCTCCTCGACCAGCCGGCGGCGAATATCCCCCTCGCCGCTAGTGTTGGAGCTCATGGAACCGTTGGCCAGCAGCAGCGCCATGCTGCCGGCCGGTGCCAGGTGGTGCAGCATATGCTGCAACCAAGCGAAGTTGGCATTGCTCTGGGGCGGGGTACCGTACTTCCAGCGCGCGTCCTCGGCCAGTGACTCATGCCACCAGTCCTTGAAGTTGAAGGGCGGGTTGGCCATCACGAAGTCGGCACGCAGGTCCGGGTGCTGGTCATCGAGGAAGGTGTCGGCGTTCTTCTTGCCAAAGTTGAAGTCGATGCCCCGGATAGCCAGGTTCATCGCCGCCAGCTTCCAGGTGGTGGGGTTCGATTCCTGACCGTAGACGGAAATATGCTTCTTCTGCTCCACGGGGTCGTAATGTTGCTCGCTGGCGTGTTCTTCGATGAAGCGGTCACTGGAGACGAAGAAACCACCCGAACCCATCGCCGGGTCATAGACACGGCCCCGATAGGGCTCCAGCATCTCCACGATCAGGGTAACGATGCTCTTGGGGGTGTAGTACTGGCCGCCCTGCTTGCCTTCCGCCAGCGCGAACTGGCCGAGGAAATACTCGTAAACGTGGCCCAGGATATCCTTGCTGCGCAGATCGAGCTTCTGGCCCTGGTAGACCGGCTTAGAGAAGGTGGTATCAGAGAAAGAGTTGATCAACCCGATCAGCTTGTCGTTGTCGAGCTGGTATTGCCCGATGCGGTTGAGGATACCCTTGAGTTTCTCGTTGCTCTTCTCGATTTCGTCCAAGGCATTGTCGATCAGCCAGGAGACCGAGCGCAGCTTTACGTCCTTTCCTTGCGCGTCCTGCCACAGCACGGCGCCGATCGGCAGGGCCGCCTTCTCCTTGAGAGTGCTCCAGCGGGCGGCACGCGGCACCCAGAAGACGTTGGACTCACGATAGTAGTCCAGAACTTCCAGCTCCTCCTGTAGCGCTGCCTGGTACTCGGCATCGCTGTCGTAGTCATGACGGGGCAGGTAGTAGAGCTCATCGCTTTCGGTCTGGAACAGCTCACGCAGCTCATCCTGACGCGCCTCGAAGGCATCCGATACATACTTGAGGAAGATCAGCCCCAGCACAATGTGCTTGTAGTTGGCGGCATCCAGGTTGGAGCGTAGCTTGTCGGCGGCCTTCCAGAGCTTGTCGTCCAGCTCCTTGAGAAACTGCTGTTCCGTGGTATTCATCCAATCCCCCGCTACCGACCCCGGACTATCCGGATTCAGTGTTCAAATATGCCGCATTGTATCAGTGCCCGCCCCCGCCTGGCCGCACGATGGCTAACTCTGTTTCACGTCTAACTGAGCCTAGGGCCTGCTGCGCATCATCCAGCTAAACCCTAGTCTCGACCGAGATAGCGCGGCTTGGCGATCCCTTCCAGCTCCGCCAGGGGAATGCTCAGTTCCGGCTGGCCAAGGGCGTAGGGAGTGATCTCATAGACGTTGTATCTCACCACCCAGGCGGTTTCGAGCGGCGCCACGTTCTGGCTTGGGTAAAATGGCCAGCCGGCGGCGAATTCCTCGTCCAGTTCCTGATCTCTCAGCCAACGCTCATGGGCCCGGGCGAGAGCCTCCTGGAAGGCCGGAGCCAGGCCGTCGAGCAGCATGTCGTCGAGCGTTATCTCTCGCCCCAAACGCTCGTCGATGACCATGAACTCGGTTAGCGGCATGCCGTGGGCCTGCCCGGCGTGGTAGACATAGCTGCCGAGTTCGATGACCAGCAGATCGTGATGCCGGGCCAGCACCTTCGCTTCGAGCGAGGCCTGACTGGAAGCGTGTGGCGGAGCATAGCGGCGCTCCTCTCCGGCCAGCGCGAAGAAAGCCTCGGCATAGGCTTCCCATGAGTCCCGCGGCCACTCGGTCTCGCCATCGGTAATGCCCTGCCCCATCGCCAGCAGCCGTGTGCGCAGCGTTTCACTCAGCTCAGGCGAATCGGGAAAGTACAGTGCCCTCACCTCGACCTCGGCGCACTGCGCCGCCGGGCAGTCACGCTCCACGAAATGCGCCTCGACGGGTTCATACGTCATCCCGGCCATATCGGCCGGCTCCTGCTGTGCCTGACAACCGGCCAGGAGAGACAGGGGCAGGGCCATTACCCACACATTGCGACACGACATCCTGCTCCCTCCCTGAGAGACGACAGCTTGCTGCCTTGAACCAGCAACTCTCTGCTTACTTTAGCGGAAGCCAAAGACGAAAAAACCCGCCGTCAGGCGGGTTGGGAACAGTCGCTCATCATGTGGCTAAGCAGGAAAGTGCCGCTTCAGTTCAGCCACCTGCTCCTCATTGAGGGCGCGAGGATTTTCCCCGCGCAGCAGCAGGAAGAGCTTGGCGGTCTCCTCCAGCTCCTCGGTGGCGTACACCGCCGCTTCCAGGTCCTTGCCCGCCACCACCGGCCCATGATTGGCCAGCAGCACGGCGCTGTGCTGGCCCGCCAGGCCACGCACGGCATCGCCCAGCCTGGGGTCACCCGGTACGTGATAAGGCACCAGCGGCAGCTTGCCGACCCGCATCACGTAGTAGGCGGTGAGCGGCGGGATGCAGTCGCAGTGGTCGATCCCCGGAAGGCATGACACCGCCACCGAATGGGTGGAGTGCAGATGCACGATGGCGCCGGACTGGGAGCGCTCGGCGTACATCGCCATGTGCAGGAACTGCTCCTTGGTCGGCATATCGCCGTCGAGCCATTGGCCTTGGCCATCGAGCCGCGAGATACGCGCAGGGTCGAGACGCCCCAGACAGGCGTTGGTTGGCGTCATCAGCCAGCCGCCATCGTCCAGGCGCACGCTGATGTTGCCGCTGGAGCCCATGGTCAGGCCACGGTCGAACAACGACTTTCCCAAGGTGGATATCTGCTCGCGCAGCCTGTTTTCCTCTTGAGCGCTCATGGCAGCACCTCGAAGGCACGCGTGAAGAAGTCCACACCACCGAAGTTGCCCGACTTCAGCGCCAGCGACAGAGGGGCTTCGCGACTCTCGAGATGGGCCTGGGTCCAAGGCACGCCGGGGTCGATCTGCTCACCGATGCGCAGAGTCGTGAGGTTGAGTGCCGACACCACTGCCCCCGAGGTCTCGCCGCCGGCGACCACCAGCCGCCCCACGCCCTCATCGACCAGCTTGGCCGCCAGTTGCCCCAGCGCCCGCTCGACGAGCTGCCCCGCATGCTCGACACCGAGCCTGGCCTGGGCAGCTTTGACTTTCTCCGGATCGGCAGAGGCATAGAGCAATACCGGCCCGCCGCTCTCCAGGGCCTCGCGGGCGAAATCGAGCGCCGCTTCCATCTGCGCGTCCCCCTCGGCCAGTGCCAACGGGTCGAGAGCGAAGCCGGGGTGTCGCTCCAAGAAGTGCGCCACCTGAGCGAGTGTCGCTCTGGAACAGCTGCCGGAGAGCACCAAGGCACTGCCGCTGGCCGGCTGCAACCGGCCTGGCTCGGCGATCTCGTCCAGCCAGCCCAGGCGGCGATAACGGTCAGGCAGTGCCTGGCCCAGGCCCGAACCGCCGGTCACCAGCGGCATCGCCTCGCAGGCCTCTGCCAGCACGTCCAGGTCATGCTCGTCGAGGGTGTCACAGATCACGTGGCGCACGCCCTGCTCAGCCAATGTCGTCAGGTGCTGCCGGGTCGTCTCGGCCCCATGGTCGAGCACCGAGCGCGGCGCCAGTCCAACCGGATGGGGGGTCTGGGAAGCGAGTACACGCACCAGGTCGGCGTCCGTCATGGGTGTGAGCGGATGGTGCTGCATGCCGCTGTCGTTGAGCAGTCGGTCGCCGACGAACAGATGCCCCTGATAGACGGTGCGGCCATTAACCGGGAATGCCGGCACCATGACCGTCTGCGTCACCCCCAAGCGCTCCATCAGCGCATCGGCCACCGGACCGATATTGCCACGCGCGGTGGAGTCGAAGGTGGAGCAGTACTTGAAGAAAAACTGCCGGGCACCTTGTGCCTGCAGCCACGCCAGTGCCGCCAGCGAATCTGCCACGGCCTCGTCGGCCGGGCAGGAGCGCGACTTCAGTGCCACCACCACGGCATCGACCTCGCTCACATCGAGTTCCGGGCCGGGTACACCGATCACTTGCAGGCAGCGCATGCCGCTGCGCACCAGATTATTGGCAAGGTCCGTGGCACCGGTGAAGTCGTCGGCGATGGCGCCGAGTACGATGGTCATGAATGTCTCCGCTGTTCAGGTGACGAGTTGGAAGCGGCCCGGTTGCGCAGGCGCTTCATCAAGGGGGCGACGATGGCCATGGCAAGCAGCAGGAAGGCGATGGCCAGCAGCGTGGCGCTGATCGGCCGCGTAAAGAGAATCGACAGGTCGCCCTGGGACATGGAGAGCGTGCGGCGCAGTTCGCTCTCGGCAATGGGCCCGAGCACCAGGCCCAGAATGATCGACACCAGCGGAAAGCGGAGTTTTTCCAACAGATAGCCGAGCACACCGAAGCCGAGCATCAACCACACATCGAACATCGAGTTGCGCACCGAATAGGTTCCCACGATGCAGCACATGACGATCAGCGGGCCCAGCGCCGAATAGGGCACGTTGAGCAGCTTGGTAAACAGCGCGATGAACGGCTTGGAGAACAGCAGGATCATGAAGTTGACGATGAACAGCCCTGCAAATACGGCATAGATCAGGTCGCTGCTGGTGATCATGAACATCGGGCCGGGTTGCAACCCATGCATGATGAAGGCGCCGAGGATCACCGCCGTGGTGCCGCTGCCCGGAATGCCAAGGGCGAACAATGGCACCAGCGCTCCCATAGCGGCGGCATTGTTGGCCGACTCCGGCGCGGCCACCCCTTCAGGCGCCCCCTTGCCGAACTTCTCCGGGTGCTTGGACCAGCGCACCGCCTCGCTGTAACTGACCATGGCCGCGGTGCTGGCCCCGATACCGGGCAGAATGCCGGTGATCACGCCGATGAACGAAGAACGCGTCAGCGTACCGCCGATCTGGCGCAGAATGGGCAGATCGAAGATCTTCACCTTGACCTTCTTCAGCGGCTGATGGCTGTCCTG
Organism: Halomonas sp. TH-94; assembly: GCF_057473365.1. Lineage (NCBI taxonomy): Bacteria > Pseudomonadati > Pseudomonadota > Gammaproteobacteria > Oceanospirillales > Halomonadaceae > Halomonas > Halomonas sp. TH-94. Next base: position 39,819 of record NZ_JBYCKL010000002.1, on the reverse strand, counting down.
ATCGAGGGCACGCTTCATTACCTCGGAGATGGCGAACAGCCCCACGATCATCGGGATCAGGCCGACACCCTCGGCAAGATTGAGATTGCCGAAGGTATAGCGGCTGGTACCGGTGAGCGGATCGGTGCCTACCGTGGCGATCAATAGGCCGAGAGTCGCCCCGATGAGTCCGTAGATCAGCCGGCCGCCCAGTGAGGCCACCACCGTCAGGCCGAGGATGGCGAGGGCAAAGTACTCCGGTGACGAGAAGCGCAGCGCCATGGTGGCCAGAATCGGCGTGAACACGATCAATGCCACGGTACCGGCGAGACCGCCGATGGCAGAGCTCAGCACGCCGATACCCAGCGCCTTGCCGGCCTGCCCCTGCTGGGTCATCGGATAGCCGTCGAAGGCGGTCATCACCGATTCCGGCGTACCGGGCGCACGGTACAGGATCGCCGTGATCAGCCCCGAGAACACCGTAGCGCCATAGATAGCGGTCAACAGCATGAAGGCCGTGGTGGGCTCCATGCCATAGGTGACCGGCAGCAGGATAACAACCAGGATCACGCCACTGATGCCCGGCAGCGCACCGCCGATGAAGCCGATGAATACCGCAGAGGTCAGCAATAGCAGGTTGAGTGGCTGCAGCACCACGGCCAACCCGCCGAGAAAATGTTCCATCGTCAACTCCCGGAGCAAGTCGATAGAGGTGTCATCGGGACGGACTCACGGCAGGGGGATGCCGAGCAGGGTCACGAAGACTCCCTGCATGAGCGCCACCGCCACCACCACGGTGATGCCGATGGCCAGCCACGAGCGCGCGCCCAGTAGCAGCGTGCATAACAAGGTGAAGATCGCACTGGCGGCGACGAAGCCGATGACTGACATCAGCAGGGTGTAACCCACGGTGGCCGCCATCAGCCACCAGTGCCGCGTGGCCGCGAGCGAGAGCGTCCACGCCGGTGCAGGGGCTTCCGCCGTATCGCTCACGCTTGACCCGGGCTGAGGGTCATCTGCCGAAACGGCGTACTGAGCGTTACCGTCCTGAAGCGGCTGCTGCGCTCGGCGGCGCCCATCGCGCCAGGTCATGACCAACAAGGCGCCACCAAAGAGCAGCAGCAGAACGGTAAGAAGAAGCGGCCAGACTCGCGGCCCGATAAAGGTAGAGACCTGCGCCGAGCTGGGGAACTGAAGCGTGAGCGGCAGGCTGGCCAGGGCGAGCAGAATGACCGCCACCGCAAAAATATAGATCCTGGCTTGCATAATGGCCCCCGCAGGGAACGTCGCGTGACCGGCCTAGGCTTTGTACGAAAAGTCGGCGAGCGCAGACAGTTTTCGTATAGAGCCTAAGACTGGCCCAAGCGGTGAATGAAAGTGGGAGCGGGTCACGCCCCCACTGGTGCCTTTTGGGAACGTATCAGTTGCCGTTCTGCAGCAGGCGCGAATAGAGCTCGTAGTTGTTCTCGAGCCGCTGGCGGTACTCTTCGCCGCCCATCCAACCCTCACGATAATCGAGGTTCACACGCTCGGCATAAGCCTGGTATTCCTCTGAAGCGAAGATCTCCTGGAACACACCTTCGAGGTGCTGGACGAGCTCAGCCGGGGTGGCTGCATGGACGAAAACCGCCCGGTCGTTGCCATCGGTCAGGTCCCAGCCGTGTTCCACGGTGGTGGGTACGTCCGGGTAGTGGTCCAGTCGCTCCTCGCTGAAGATCAGAATCGGCATCATCTGGCCCGCCTCGATATAACTCAGCAGCGGGCTGAGCGAGGTGGTGGTGGCGTCGATGTTACCGCCCAGCACGTTGGCCGTGGCGTTGCCGGTGCTGTCATAGGGAATGAAGTTCATGTCCAGGCCGGATGCGTCACGCAGCGACAGGAAAGCCACATGATCCGGGCTGGCCGTGTGCGTGCCACCGACCGTCACCTTGCCCGGGTTCTCTTAGGCGTACTCCAGGAACGACTCGAAATCGGGATAGCGCTCCGGATTGACGAACAGCGCCATGACATCCGACTGCATGCGTGCGACGGGCGTGAGCTGATCCAGGCCGATCGGATTCTGCCTGGCCGCCAGAGAGGTCACGTAGGTGGTCGAAGCGAAGTCCAGGGTGTGACCGTCCGGTGCCCCGTTGGCAGTCCGCTGGTGAGCCAGGGCTCCCGAGGCCGAGGGCAGGTTGACGACGGTGATGCGGGCCCCGCCTACCGCCTCCTCGAACATCGGCCGTACTACGCGTGCGAAGTTGTCGACGCCACCGCCGGCGCCGGCCGCCACCAGGAACTGGATCGGTTTGCTGGGATAGTCGGCCACTTCATTGGCGCTGGCGCCCATGGCTACGCCAACCAGGGCCAGGCCCAGAGTAGCGGTTTTCAGTGTTTTCTTGGTGAGCATGTCGTTCTCCTTTACATAATTGTTATGCGTGCGGTTCCGGTCGGATGAGCGAGTTCAGTCAAGCGTGCTGTCGACGCTTTCACGCAGCGTTGAGGTGGCATCCTGCCCATGGAACAACCGATCCTGCTCCTGACGCAGTTGGTGGAGTCGCGTATCGGGCAAGGCGATGTCCGCCAGCGTGATCGGCTGGTTGGGGGCGATGTCGCGAATGACCTCCGCCCCCGGAAGCAGATAGAAAGGCACCTTGGCCTCGGGCAAGAGCGGCGCGGCTGGATGAATCTCGGGTCGCAGGCCCTCGATATGGCGATGATGGCCGCGCATCTCCAACCGCTGACCGGCACGGATCGCATGGGTAGTGCGAGCGGTCAGATCGAACTTCGGGGTGGTCGCCTGGCCGCCGCCGGAGGTTCTGCCGTTGAGCACCGCATCGAGGAGCGAGATCGGCGCTTCCAGGCCAAGCAAATGGCGCGGCAGGTAGATCATCGCGCAGTTGCCGCTGCGGCTGAGAATGTGCCCCTTGTCACGCAACAGCGACCACACGTGAGTATCCTCGCAGCGCACGACGATGAACACACCTCCGGCGAAGCTGATCTCGTCCGGACGGCGCAGGCAGTTGAAGACCTCGAGGCGCTCGTTGCCACGTAGCACTCCGCCGTGCGCCTCGAGATCCAGCAGGGTCGGCACCTCACCGGTTCTCAGCACCATGGCATGGAACTCCGGGAGATCGGGACCGAGCCCGGTGGCATTGGCCACGTTGACCATCTCGCACAGGTCGGGGACGGAAATCTGCGGGATGGCGGCCAGGACCTTGCCACGGGCCTCGACAGCCTCGCGCTCTGCGCCCTCGGGCAGCTCCCACAGCTCGGCCAGACCGGGCGCCGGGTAGGAAACGCCATTGCAAAGTACGTTGCCGGCTGCCTCGTCCCAGACGAAGTCGTACTCGCTGCTCTTGCCCGCGGCAATGATCTCGAAGCCCAGCGTACGAGCCCAGGTGACGAGCCCGATCAGCAGGCTTGGCTGGTCCCCATCCATCGGCGTGAAGAGGCGATCATGGCGTTGCGCCAGGCGGGTCAGGTAGGGACCCACAACGGACTCGGTCTCCTTCGTGGCGATGCCTACATGCTTTCCCGCCAACAGCGCGGCTTCGGCATAGCGCTCCCCCACTTCGGGAATGCCCGTCGATTCCACCAGAATGTCAAAAGGCAGCGCCTGCACGTGCTCGAAGCTGCCTGCAGCGACGTACCCGCCTGATTGCCAAGCCTTTGCTGCCTCCTCGGAAGAATGGCATACCATTATTTCGGCGTCGGGCACCCCGGAGGAGCGCAAGGCTTCAGCGGCTCTCTCCGGCGTGACATCAATGGCAACCCTCGCTGCAAGCCCTTCCATACCCCGCGCCTGTCGCAAGACACCTCTTCCAAAATCGCCGGCGCCAGCCACGCAAGCCTCAACAACTCTTTTTTTTCAAAATGTTGTAGATAGTTCATAAGAGATTTGCTTTCCCGTTCCGGTCATCGTTGAAGGGCTTCGCCTTGGCGGTGCGGGTCCGGTTTCCTCCTCTGCCTGAAATCACATTGCCTGGCAGTGGACACTGCTCAGGCAGCGCCGGATCTGATCAAAATGTAATGGCATGCCATTTTGAGGGTCAACAATGCGCAGATACGACTTTAGTCAATGGCCGCCTTGTTACACCATTAACTACCTGAAAAATATGGGTAATGAATAGAGAGCTTTAGGCGCGTTACGATTTGAAAGGACAAAAATGGTATGCCATTCTTGTCACTCGACTCCGGAGTAAGCAACCCTATGGAAGAAGCCGTTCAGTCAAGCCATGCAGGTCTTGTCGAGAAAGTGGCCAACTACCTGCGTGAACACATCGTGATGGATCACTTCCAGCCCGGCCAGCGCCTGCCCGAGCGTACCCTGGCCGTGGAGCTTCAGGTGTCGCGCACCCCTTTGCGGGAAGCGCTCAAGATCCTGGCTACCGAGGGCCTGGTGGTCATCTCACCCCATCGTGGGGCGGTGGTTGCGGAGGTAAGTCCAACCGACATCAAGGAAAAGGCCTATGTATTGAGCGTGCTGGAGCAAGCCGCCGCAGAGCTCACATGCCTCAATGCCAGCGATGACGATATTGCCGAGTTGCAGGCTCTCCATTATGAGATGAAAGCCTGCTTTTTACGCCGCGATCGCCAGAGCTACTTCCGCCTGAACCAGGAGATCCACAACCGTATCGTTGCTCTGTCTGGAAACTTCGCGCTGATCGACATGCACACCAACCTGAGCCGGCAGCTATATCGCGTTCGCTATCTATCGAACCAGAAGAACGAGAAGTGGGCGACCGCCATGGAAGAGCACGAAGCCATCATGGCGGCGCTGGAGGCTCGAGACCCTGAGCGTGCAGGGCGCGAGCTACGCAACCACCTGGGCAAGACTTGGGTGAAATATGCCAATGGAGAGCCAGTGGCATGAGGGCCAGACCGAAGTGAAGCGAGGGTTGCCCCCTCACTCGGTCTCCTCATCACCACCTCTCTCCCCCCCGGCAGGTGCTCGTACGCGCGGTTTTTCAGGCTTGCCCCCCTTGGCGATATCCTGCTGGCTGAGCACCACGATATCGCGCGGCCACCACTCGGGGTGATTGTTGCGAATGAACGTCATCAGTCGCTCGCGGATCTGCATCTCCGCTATCCAACCGGCGAAGGGGTCGGAAGCCATGAGGTAACAAGTCACCGTCTGCGCCTTCTCGGTCTGTCCCGTCACGAAGCAGCACAGCTTGTGGTGTTCGACCACGTTCTCCTCTTCCTTGGCAAACTCCTCGAATTTCTCCCGGATGACTTGAACATCGGCGCTAAGGTGCAATATCAGCTCCAGCTGACGGTACATCTTGGCGTTCTTGATGGAGAGGTTCTCGAACGGCTGGGAAACGAAATAGGTCACCGGCACGATCAAGCGCCGCTCATCCCATATCCGCAGACGGATGAAGGTGTAGAAGATGCCTTCCACGTAGCACCACTGGCCTTCGAACATGACCAGGTCGCCGATACGAATCGGCTTGGCCAGCGAGACCTGAAACGAAGAGAGAATGTTGCCCAGTACCGCCTGACCCGCAATGCCCACCAGTACGGCCAGCACACTGGCCGAGGCCAATAGCGACATGCCCAGCGTCTCGAAGAGCTGAATCTGGCTCAGCACATAGACGCCCACCGCAATGACGGTGAGCAGGATGATGACTCGGCGCAGGGCATAAAGCGACGTGAGCAACCGCCGCTCATCCTTCGGCTTGGTATCGTCGATCTCGCCCACGAAGCGCCGGGTGACCTTGAGCAGCACCGTATCCACCAGGCGCAGAGCGATCGTGCCGACCCCCCAGGCGATGAGGATGATCAGCAACACCCGAATGAAGGTGGTGGCCACGGCCGTGAAGGAGACCACGTAGTCGAGCAGGACCTGAGCGACGAAGGCCATGACCAGCAGTGCCATTGGCCCACGAATTCTGCCGGCGAAGATACTGAGCACCCCATTGGGGGACCAGGACGACAGCAAGCCGACCAATCCGAAGATGCTCCAGCCCACCAGGCCGATCAGCAGCAGGAAGATCGGTATTGCGATCCACTCCCATACCTCCAGCATGCCGAGTGAGGTCTTGAAGCGCTCCGGAATGTACCTCTCCAGCAGCGAGGGGCCGAACTCCTCATAAAGCAGCGGAATCGACGCTACGCTATCCGCGGAGATCAGCCAGACGGGGTCCTCCTCTTCCACGCGATAGCGGCCGAGGCGAATCTCGTAGGCATCGCCGTTGACCGCCAACGATGCCAGCTCGAGGCTACGGCGCGGCTCCCCCGCCCGGGGGTTCTGGCCGGATGGGTCTTCGATGGCCGCATCCTGACGGCTGGGAAGGTTGGAGACGTTGATCCATTCGCCGCGCTTGAGCACGGAAGCCAATTGGCGAGCCAGTTCGGCACCTTGCTGCTGCTGCTCCGCTTCATCCAGCTCGGAAAGGTTGAGCAGATGGGCCGCAGCGGAGTATTCATGGTTAGCGGTAAGCTGCATGAAGCTGCGAATCGACTCGCGCGGCGTCTGTCGCCGAACCTCATCGGGAGCCTCATCGAGCCCGGTATTCAACGCCTCGAGGGGAAACCACTCCCTCTCTTCGCTTTCACTTTCGCTGTCGTCTCCGCCCACGCCCTCAGGCATTTGCGCCATGCTGGGGGCGGCCATGAGAATGGCCATGGCCATTACGACCCATACTGCCAGCAGCCGCCAAGCGCCCATTCCTTGCATACTCATCTTCCCGATCGAAGCGGACCCGCTGCCTTTTCCTTCAGGCAACGCTGTTCAGGTTGGGCCGACCTGCGGTAACAGGCCAACCACACCGATGGCTCAAGGTAGTACAGCTCACCGGCTAGCGCTTCGTCCAGTCGAAGGCGAGCCTCGCGACCGTAACCAGCGTTATCCTGTTTCGGTGGGGTTTAACTCGTAAGGATCAATTGACCGCCCGCTGCCAGGCGCGACGGGCCTCTTGGCCGAGCCCCCTGGGCAGAACGAGGCGGGTAGCGCCGAGGTAGGCAAGAAACTCTCTGGCGGCCCGCTCCAAGGCCTCGGGCAGGCCCGCCGGCAGCCTGGACGGCAGGATATCGGACTCCCAGTGCCAGGCCAGGAGGGTCAAGGTGCCCTGGTGGCACCTGGCATCGAAGCGAGCCACGAAGCGTTCGCCCCACAGCACCGGCAGCACCGGCAGCACATAGTACCCCCAGCGCCTAAGGGCTTGGGGCTTGTAGACTTCCCAGATGTAATCGAAATCGAAGACCCGGGCGACCCCGCCGCGGTCCCACATCAACGGATCCAGCGGGGCGAGGAAGCGCACATCCTGGCTCATGTAACCGGCCGAGTCGGATGCCTCGTCCAAAACCGAGAGCGCCCCAGGCGTGGTCCAGTAGCCCGTACCCTCCACGTCGAGTTCGACCAACTCTCCCGCGGCGATTGCCCGTGCGGCGATGCGGTTGCGCTCCGTACGCGAACAGGGCAGCAACCACACGGCGGCATCCGCGGTGGGCCGCAGCAGGCCGGCGGCCTGCACGCGACGGACCACCAGCCTTTGCAGGGCATCGTCTTGGGTGGCCACCGGCACGACCTCGGCCGGGGGCAGCACCCGTTCGGGTAAGTCGTAGGCATGGCGACCGTTCACTCGATGGTGCGTCATCAAGCGCCCGGCATCCCACAGCGCCTTGAGCAGATGGCGCGAGCGCTTTGGGCCGTACCAACTGCCACGCAATGCGGGGTCGGCGCGTTGATCGCCAAGCTCGAGGCTGGTGGCGGGGCCGTGGCGTTCGACCTGATCGAGCAAGGCGAGGGCCTCCGGAGACTCGACGTCCACGCCACGCTGCCGCCAGCGTCGCTCGAACCAGAGGTGGAACGGTGCCTGTGCCCACCACTCACCAGGCCGTATCAGGCTGGCCTGCTTGTCCCAGCCATCGACCAGCAGCCGCTGACCGTAGGCCGCATGCAGCCAGTCGCCCCGCCGGTATTCGGGTACCCGGGACTGCAGCACCAGATCCGGGTTGGTGCCGACCGGCGCCAAGGGATCGAACTGAACGGTCCCCAAGCGACGAACGACATTCTCCAGCGGCGCCATCCGGAAGTGATAGCGCACCAGCAGGCGGCGAGCGTCGGCACGCGTCAGGCTCAAACGCTGTTGGGCGTTCATCGGCAATGCTTGATGACACTATGCGTCCGGATTGCCCAGCGCCTTGAGCCGCTCGCCGCTCAGTGCGATATCGGCGTTCTTGTTGACCCCGATGCCTCGCTCGATGATGCCTTGCGCGATCTCCTGGGCCTCTTCCAGAGAGTGCATCACGAAGGTGCCGCACTGGTATTCATTCAGCTCCGGAATGTCCTCCATCCGTTTGACGCCCAGTACGTCCTGCATCGCCGCAAGCCATGCTTCGCTTACACGCTCCTCGCTGGGGTTGCCCAGCAGGCTCATGTAGAACCCCGTACGGCAGCCCATCGGTGAGATATCGATGATCTCGACATCCTTGCCATTCAGGTGATTGCGCATGAAGCCAGCGAAGAGGTGCTCAAGGGTGTGAATGCCTTTTTCACCCATCATCTCTTCGTTCGGCTTGTTGAAGCGCAGATCGAATACCGTGATGGTGTCGCCGGAGGGGGACTGCATGGTCTTGGCGACGCGTACGGCCGGGGCATTCATTATGGTGTGGTCAACGGTAAAGCTATCTAATAAAGGCATGCTCGATCCTTCTTGCCGGTCAGGTTCGCCGAAACCCCAATAGTAGCATGGGTTGCCCGCCGGCCCCGCACCGACGATGACAACCAGACATCATGGGCATCCGGCTGCGCTGCCGTCCCAGTTCCACTCGCTGCACGCCACGGCATCGTGGGCGTGCAGGCTCTCCGCATGCACAACGCGCAGCTTAAAGCCGCTGATGCCGGACTGCTTGCGCAGGACATGGTGCAGGCGGCGTGCGGCGTCTTCGCAGAACATCAGGTTCTGGCCGTTGGCCAGGGCGAATGCCTGCTCGTCGATACGCTTCACCGCCGTTTGCAGCGCGGTGCCCAGCGCCCGCTCCACCACGTTGACCAGAGCCAGCAGCGGCAACTCATCCTGGCCGTCCCCCAGGCGCACCGAGAGATGCGCCTGGCTGCGCTGGCTGTGAGGCGTGGCCAGAATGCTCTGCTCGCTGCCCAGCCACGTACGCACCGCCTCGCGACTGACCGGCATGTCGGTGAAATCCTCGTCGAAGGCCTGCTGGATCAACTGACGCGATAGTGCCGCCGAGCACGGGCAGGTGGAGGAGTAACCCACCGTGAGCTCGAGCGTGGCGTGAAAGCCCTGGTCATCAAGCCGACAGCGCAAGGCGAAGGGGTAGCGCTTCCAGCCCGACAACGGGCTGATCAAAGCCGGGCGCCTGAGCATCGCCTCGCCGCTCAGCTCGATGAAGGCTCTGCTGGAAAGCGTCGTGTGGCTCTCCAGAAACGCCGCCAACACCGAGGCGACTCGCACAAGCGATATCTCCCGCTCTTCGAGCTCGGCCAGCGCCAGATAGAGACGCGACATGTGAATGCCGCGTGCAGTGGGATCGTCCAGGCTGACACCGGCCGAGGCGAAGCCCGTCACCCCCTGCCCGGCAACCTGAAACGGCAGTGCGATTTGATCCATTCCGACCCAGCTCAGCGTGCCAAGCCGCGCAGCGGTCGAAGTGGCGATATCTTCCAGCGGTAACCTGTTCATCGAATCGGGACCTTTACGCTTTCCGGGGCAGGCATGTTATAACATAACACTTTAAGATTTTCGAACCGCAGGATCAGGCATGACACAACGCTTCAGCACGCCATTACCTTCGCTTCGCCACCCCGCCCACACCACTGCCCCCGGCCCCATCGCGAGGTCTCGTGGTCAGCTCTACCGCTATCGATGGATCCTGGGGGCGCTCGTGCTGGGTGCCGGTTTCCTCCTGCTACTCGTTCAGCAGGAGGTGCTGCAAGGCGTTAGCCTGCAGCTGCTGGCCTGGCAGCGCGACCTTCATCGCGCCCTGACGCTGGCGATTACCCAATGGTCGGCAGCTCCCTCGTGGTCGAGCGGTTGGTGGCTGATGGCGCTCAGCTTCGGTTATGGCATCTTCCACGCCGCTGGGCCCGGCCACGGCAAGGCGGTGCTCTCGACCTATCTGCTCTCCCAGGGCGGCGGCGTTCGGCGCGCCCTGGGGCTCTCTTTCAGTGCCGCCATGCTGCAAGGCCTGACCGCCATCGCCCTGGTGCTGGTGCTGGTGAAAGGGCTTGGCTGGCTGACCCGGCAGGCCATGGGGAGCGTAGCCGGTCTGGAACTGGCAAGTTTCTTGATGGTAGCCATCCTGGGCGTCTGGCTGTGCCTGCGTGCCCGCCGAATGCTGCGTGGTAATGCCAGCGCTAGCGTCGCAACCCCGCCGCATTCCGGCGCCTCACTCACACCGCCTCAGACACTCTCCCCGGCTACGCCGACCCCACGCTTAAAAGCGGTAAGTGCGGCTCACGGCCCTGCTGCCGAAGGCCAAGCGACCTTTCACTTCCACGCCCAAGCCTCACACCAGACCCAGGCGCCTCGGGCCCCTGGATCCCATCCTCATGGCTGCGGCTGCGGCGCACGCCATCACGTGGCACCCGAAGAGGTCGGCGACTGGCGCACGGCGCTGGCCACCGTGGCAGCCATCGGCATGCGGCCCTGCAGCGGCGCCGTGCTGATCATGGGCGCGGCAAGCCTGATGGGCCATATGGTGCTGGGAGCGGCTGCCGTAATGACCATGGCGCTGGGTACCGCGATGACCGTTTCCGCCCTGGCCCTGGCCAGCGTACTGGCGCGGGACTGGGTCACCAGGCTCTATCTCAAGTACGACCTCAAGCACGACCTCAAGCATGGCAACGGCGGTGTAGCACGGCTGAGCAAACTGGGGGGCTGTCTGGCCATGGCCGGCGGTGTGGCCCTGGTGTGGCTGGGCCTTTCGCTGGCCTGGTACGCCACCACGAGGCCGGCCGCCGGACCGTCGCTGTTTTCATGACCATGAGCACTATTACCCGAGGCAAGGAAAGCACACATGAAAAGATCGACCTTGAGCCTGAGCGTCTCCCTTCTGGCGGCAAGCCTTGCGGCCGGCGGCGCTCAGGCCCATGAGGAGGCGACGGCCTGGCGGCTGTTCGTCGCCGACCACAGCGAGCCGGTAGTGCACGCAATAGATGCCATTGAAGGCGAGCTGCTGGAAACCTTCGAGGTTAACGGCCCGGCATCGCTCTATCGCAGCCACAGCGGTGAAACCGTGTATGCGGTGCAGGGTACGGCCGATGTCGTTACTGTCATTGCCACGGGTATCGCCTTTCACGACCATGGCGACCACGCCGACATCGAGATCGAGGCACCACGACTGACCGGGACCGAGATCAGGGGGGAATACCCGGTGCACTTCGTGGAGCAACAGGGCCACTGGGCCGCGTTCTTCGACAAGGAAGGGGTGGCCAGGGTGTTCCGTGAGCGCGATGCGCTGATGGGAAGCGCCGAGCTTCGCGAAGTGGACGCGGGCGCGCCCCATCACGGCGTCGTGGTGCCCTACGGCAACCACGACATCGTTTCCGAGCCACACCCCGAGGGGCCCTCGAAACTGCCCATCGGCATTCGGGTGCAGGACCGCAACGGCACCCCGGTGGGAGAGCTGGCCGAATGCCCCGACCTGCACGGTGAGGCGACAACGGGCAACCTGATGGCCTTCGCCTGCGAAACCGGTCTGCTGATCGTTCGTTCGGCTGAAGGCACACCCAGCATCGAACACCTGCCCTATGCCGACACGTTGCCCGAGGGCAAGACCACCACGCTGATCGGCGGGCGCGGGCTGCAATACTTCTTGGGCAACTTTCTCGACCATCAGGGTCACAGCGCCGTGGTGTTGATCGACCCGAGCGAAGAGGATGCCTTCCGCCTGGTCGAGTTGCCCACTCGTCGCGTGCACTTCGCCGTCGATCCTATCCGGGCCCGCTACGCCTATGTGTTCACCGAAGATGGTCAACTTCACCAGCTCGACGTGCTTGCCGGCGAGATCCGCCAATCGCTGCGCCTCACCGCCCCCTACTCCATGGATGGCCATTGGCGGGACCCGCGCCCACGCGTGACGGTTGCCGGTGAGAATGTCGTCGTGACCGACCCGCTCGAGGGTAAGCTGCACCTGGTGAATGCGGTTAGCTTCGAAAAGGCTGGCGAAGTGGCAGTCGAAGGCACGCCGTTCAACATCGTCGCCGTAGGCGGTACCGGCGTGGCACATGGACATGACCACGGCCATTGAGGGAAGTCCCCCTCGACTCAGCAGGTACGCAAAGCAAGAGGGCGGGCCGGCGCATGTCGGCCCGCCCTCTTTTAGCCACTCCTGTTAGCCTCTGCCTCGTCGGTGGCTCCTCATCAGAACGTCATGCCTACCGTGGCGAACACGCTGCGCGGTGCACCGGGGAAGGTGGGCACGAAGGACCCGCCCGAATCGTAGTAGCGCGTGTCGCCCAGGTTTTGCACCATCATCTGCACCCGGTAGCGCTGCCCTTCACCGAAGCGGTAAATCGCATTGGCATCCCAGCGCGTGTAGGAAGGCAGCTCGAAGCTATTGGCGGTGTTGGCCTCGCGCGCGCCAACGTAAATGGCGCCGAGCCCCACGCTGAGCCCCGAGGCCTGGCCGGCGAAATCGTAAGTAGACCAGAAGCTCGCAGAGCTGCGCGGCGCATTGGCCACCAGATTGCCGACCAGCTCGGGGTTGCTGTCCTCGCTGATCTCCGCCTTGAGCTGCGTATAGCTGGCCAGCAGCCGCCACTGCGGTGTCACGGCATAGGGGATGTCCAACTCCCAGCCACGGCTGCGCTGCTCACCGACCTGGATCACGTAGTTGAAGTCGTCCGGGTCCGACACCACGCCATTACGACGGCGAATGTCGAACAACGCCAGCGTGGGCTCGAGGCGGCCGTCGAGCAAGCTGAACTTGGCTCCCACCTCGGTTTGCCGCCCCCGTGAGGGTGAAGGCAGGGTGCCTTCGCGCAGCATGCCGTTGAAGGGCTCGGTGAGGAAGGATTGCGCCCAGCTGGCATACAGCGAGACCTCCTCGTTGGGCGTCCAGGTCAGGCCGACGCGCGGCGAGAACGCCTCGTCGGTTCGCGTCAGGCGCCCCTCCACCGGCAGGTACTCGGCGCGGGCGCCGCTGCGCGAACGATCGAAGCGGCCCCCCAACAGCAACCGCCACTGGCTGCCGAGCTCCAGCTCGTCCTGCAGGTACAGCCCAACGCTGTGACTGTCGTAGCGCGAAGCGTCGTAAGGTTCCAGCGGGCCGCTGGGGGCCTGGCCATGCACCGGATCGTACAGGCTTATCGGCAGGTTGACCGGAAAGCCCCCGGGGCCAAGAAAAGCATGGGCCTCGAAGTCCCATTCGTCGTAGTTGTAATCGGCGCCCAGCAGCACGCGGTGCCCCACTGCCCCCGTATCGAAGCGGCGCGACATTTCCGCCATCACCGTAGCGTCGGTCTGCTCGTCGATACTGCGCTGTCGGCGGCGGTTGACCTGGGGATCGTCGGTGTCGGCCCCGCTGATCGGGCTGAAGCCATAGGGGTACCACAGCGCATCGGTTCGCGCCCACGACGCCTGCATCCCGCTGCGCAGCTCCCAGCCGTTCTCGAAGCCATGCTCCAGTACCACCGAAGCCAATACGCCTTCGTTCTCCAGGCGGGTATCCGGCTCGGCGTAGTTGTAGTGGATCGGCACCTCGAGAAACAGCGGGCTGTTGCCGAACCCCCTGTCGAACGCCGAGTCGCGCCGTCCCAGCTCCAGCTCGGCGGTCAGTGTGGTTTGCGGCGTGGGCTGCCACATCACCACCGGCGAGATGAACTGGCTTTCGGCTTCGACGAAGTCGCGGAAGCTGCCGCTATCCTGCCACGCTCCGGTAATTCGATAGCTGACGGTATCGCTCAGCGGCCCCGTAGTGTCGAAGGTGCCACGGTAGAAATCGTAGCGCCCGCCGGTCAGGTCGAAGCGAGTCTGCGCCTCGTCCAGCGGCTTGCGCGTGACCAGGTTGACCACCCCGCCCGGCTCGAAGCGGCCGTAGAGTGCCGAGGCCGGCCCCTTGAGCACCTCGATCTGCTCGATGTTCACCAGCTCATCCACCGGTGCGAACACGCTGCGGCGAAAGCCGTTCTTCAGGTTCACCGACGTGGCGAAGCCGCGCAGGCGGAAACGGTCGTTGCTGCCGCCCCAGCCCACCTGCGGCGTGACGCCGGGTACGGTACGCACGGCCTCACCGAAGGTGGTGACGCCACGATCCTCGATCAGCTCACGGGTCACCGTCTGGATGGAGAAAGGCGTTTCCTTGACCAAGGTGTCGCTCTTGTTGGCCGTGGGCGCCACCACGCTGCGATAGGCGCGCTCGCGTGTGCCCATCACGGTGATCGCCTCCAGCTCGTATTCCGAGCCGTTCGTCAGTTCCTGTGCCCTGGCCTCGGCCAGGGGCAGACCGATCAGAAGCAGGAGCGAAGCACTCAGGCACACGGGGCCGATGCGCGCGGCAACGGCCCCGGTGCAAAAGGGGGATGTCATTGTGTTCACCGTCGATCCTTGCGATGGAAGTGAGGTTAAACCGGGCCAGCAGTGGCCACGTCCGCCTTATCATTATGCAATGTAATAACATTGCAGTCAGGCAGAATACATCAAGACTCACCTTGCCTACACAAGGCTTCCTATCGGCTTCAGCTCGCCGGGGCCGGCTGGAAATAGTCGAACAGACGGGTAATGGACTCGGGCTCGACTCCGTTGGTGATGAACACGAAGCGCGAGATACCGTCACTGCACGCTTCGGCCGGCAGCGGCTCCGGGGGGTGGAAGATATGCTGCACGCCATGCAGGGCCAGCGGCTCCTCGCGCCCGGCAATCTTGACGATGGCCTTGACCCGCAGGATCTTCTCGCCCATCAGCGACATCAGCAGATCCAGCCAGTCTTCGAGAAGCTCCGCGACAATGGGTTGCTCCACGGTGAAACAGAAAGAGCGGATCTGCTCGCCGTGGCGGGTAAGAGACGGCTCCGACGAAGGCACCATCATCGAGACCAGGCTGCCGGCATTCATCGGCGCCGCACCGGCGGCGGGAGCCACCTGCGCATAGGAAGCGGCGCTGAGCCACTGCTCCGCGCGGCGCTGCTGCACCGGCAGGCTGCCGCCCGTCAGCTGCTCGGCCGCTATCTCTCCGTGACAAACGTGCAGCTGCTCGGCGGCAGGATTGATCCGGGTGAGGTGCTCGGCAAGCCGAGCCAGCCGCGCCTCGTCCACCAGGTCGCTCTTGGTGATCAATAACCGGTCGGCAATGGCGGCCTGGCGCTGCGACTCACGGTGGGCATTCAGCGTCGACACACCGCTGGCGGCATCTACCAGGCAGATCACGCTATCCAGCACCAGGCGGTGAGCCAGCCAATAGTCGGTCATCAGGGTATGCAGAATAGGCGCCGGGTCGGCCAGCCCGGTGGTTTCGATGATGACCCGCGAAAAGGGCTCGCCGCCTGCGCGCTCTATCGCATCGAAGGTTTTCTGCACGGTGCGGCTCAAGTCCCCGCGAATGGTGCAGCACAAACAGCCGCTGCTCATTTCCACCACGCTGTGCTCATCGCTCTCGGTGACGAGCCGGTGGTCCAGGCCGATATCACCGAACTCATTGATCACTACCAGCGCATCCTTCATCGTCGGCTGGCGCACCAGTTGGTTGAGCAGCGTCGTCTTGCCGCTGCCGAGAAAGCCGGTCAGCACGGTTACGGGGATCGAATCCTGGGTATCGAGGCTCATATGGGTCACCGTTCGGGGCAATGTGCGCAGCAGGCGCGGCGCTCATTGCAAGTTTTGTTACATCATAACACAAGCGGGGCGATGCAAGCCCAGCCGGCCGAACCGGTCATTCCGCAATATCTGTCGTCCATCAATAGGCTGGCAGGGGCAGAGCAACTTTTTTATTTTTTATTAACTTCAACGAAAACATGCTCTTCACGCAGAAGATAAAAAACGGCGGCGAAAGTCTTTGACCTTGAAGAGCAGGCATGACACCGTGGCTTCAGTTGGTAAGCAAGCGGTATAGTTTCAGTAGCGTTCGGATTCTTTCGGCAGCCCTGTTATTTTTCCTTGTTTTACCCGCTAAAACATCTGGGTAACACCAGGAATATTGTAAGGCGCTGTAGCGCGAAAGGAATACGATTATGACGACTGGAACAGTCAAGTGGTTCAATGACTCCAAAGGCTTCGGCTTCATTACTCCGGCCGATGGCGGTGATGACGTTTTTGCCCACTTCTCCGAAATCCAGGAAGAAGGCTTCAAATCCCTGCAAGAAGGTCAAAACGTCTCTTTTGACGTGACCCAGGGTAAGAAGGGCCTTCAAGCCTCGAATATCAAGCAAATCGCATAACCTAACGGTTAAACGATTTGTCGAACCTCAGGGTTCGATGACAAGGCCCGCTTCGGCGGGCCTTGTTGCGTTTTATACTATACCGATATCAATATCCCACGGTGAAACGCTGGCGCACATGAACAGGCCGCTCGAGTTCATCGACCAGGGCAATGGCGTAATCCTCGTACGAGATGCTGGAGCCATGCTCATTGGCCAGCAGCGCATCCTTGCCGAGGCGGAAGTTGCCGGTACGCTCACCCGGCACGAACAGCGCCGAGGGCGACAGAAAGGTCCATTCGAGGTCAGCTGCGCTTCTCAGGCGCTCCAGGAAGGCCACGCCTGCGCTGGCCTCGTCGAAGTATTCGGCTGGAAAGCTAGGCTGATCGATCAGGCGCTGTCCCGGCGCGACTTCCAGGCTGCCGGCCCCGCCCACCACCAGGTAGCGCTTCACACCTGAATCGCGCACCGCGCCGATCAGGGTCTCGGCATCGCTGGTGGCAAAATGCACCGAGCTGATTACGGCATCGTGACCTCGCAGGATATCGGCAAGCCCGGCCCAGTCGTGGACGTCCCCCCGGCGGGTCATGACCCCCGGCAAGCGCTCGATACGCTCAGGATGCCGGGCAATGGCCGTCACCAGGTGGTTGCGATCGGAAAGCTCCTTGAGAATACGCGAACCGGCATTGCCGGAAGCACCGATGAGAGCGACGTTGGACATGGCTAAGATTCCTTTAGTTTGCTTTATAGACCTGGTCTACAAAGTAGACCCAAGCAGCAAACTATGGTACTTCTTGCCCACCCGCAAGAAGTCACCGCCATGCGACCCGGTCACACCACCATGACCCATGGGCGCTACGGGAGTTTCCATGCCGCACCAGGAACGAAAAAAATTCGAGCTCGACCACCCTTGCCCCATTCGCGACGTGCTTGACCGCATCGGCGACCAGTGGAGCGTGCTCGTGCTCATTACCCTGCAGCCCAGTACCAAGCGCTTCAACGTACTGATGCGCGAGATTGGCGACATCTCCAAACAGATGCTCTCACGCACGCTCAAAAGCCTGGAACAGGATGGCTTCATTACCCGCACGGTCTATCCGGAAGTGCCGCCACGAGTGGAATACAGCCTCACCGAACTCGGCCACTCCTTACTCGTGCCGATGCGCGCGCTGGTCACTTGGGCCGACGAGCACCATCACACGGTCGCCAAGGCGAGAGAGCGTTACCGGGGTGGGAATTGAATCAGCGCATGACACCCGCTACGTACACTCGCTATCGCCGGCTCAATTGGTAGCGCTCGTCGCAATCAGTGTGCCTCCGGCTCCCAGGAAAAGTCCGCCCGTGGTGCGGTGAAACGCCCGCAACCTGCCGGGGCTATCGAACCAGCGGCCGACCCCTTCACCCAAGGTGGCGTAAAGCGTCATCAAAGTGGTATCGATGACCAGCCAGGTCAGCGCCAGAATGACGAACTGCAGCATTTGCGGTTCGCCAATGGTAATGAAGTTGGGGAACAGCGCCGCAAAGAACAGCAGATCCTTCGGGTTACCGATGCCTACCAGGAACCCCTGGCGGAACAGGGCCGTGACGGACTGAGTGCCGTTCGGCGCCGACACGGCGGCCTGAGTTGCAGGTGCATGCGGCACGGTCAGCCACGCCTGAAGCCCCAAGTAGATGAGATACGCCCCGCCCAATAGTTTCAGCACGAAGAAGGCCGTTTCCGATGTGGCCAGGATGGCCCCGAGGCCCAGCGCGGAAAGCGCCATCAGCACCAGGGAGTCCAGCCCGCCGCCCAACACGGTGGCGAAAGCGCGGTGGCGACCGAAACGCAGCCCATGGGTAGTGCACAGCAGCGCTACCGGCCCGGGAAAGATGATCAGAGCTGTGATCACGCCCACGTAGGTTATCCAGGTCCACCACTCCATTACCAAGCCTCCCTTGGCTCAAGCATGCCCCACCGAACGGGCGAAGACCGAGCATAACGCATTTGACTACTGCGGTGCCCTAGGCCGATGCCCTCTTGCTGGCGTGGCAGGCCAGCGACGAAACCATGCAGGAAGCGGTACTGGGTGAAAAGCTGGAGATGGAACGCGAGGAGTTGATCCGCCAGTTGTTGCCTTGAACCGCACCCCAGCAGTCGAGCTAAAGCCTATCGCATTGTCCTGATGGTGGCGCTTTTCGGAATTACAGCGCAGCACCTTCGGGGGCGTTCCAGCTCATGACCTGAGCGTCCTCGACCCCTTTCCCATTCCACAGCCGGAAGCGCAGCCCCGGCTCGGCCTGCTCGGCCGTGAGTCGCCAGCCGTGGGCCAAAGCGATCTCCTGGCAGATGGCCAGGCCAAGCCCCGCACCGTGGTCGCGCCGATGCGCAGCGCGCCAGAATCGGTCGAATAGAAGAGGCAGTTGCTCTGCATCGACGCCGGGGCCTCTGTCCCGCACGGTCACCGTATCGCCCTGGATCTCCACGCTGACGGACGTCTGCGCAGGGGCATGCTGGATGGCGTTCTCCAGCAGATTCTTCAGCAAGGTGAAACAGGCCGCGCGGTCCCCTTTCCACTTCACGTCGCCAACAGTGCGCACCGCCAAGTGCACGTCGGCGGTTTCCGCCATACGCTGCAGGTAGGAGGCAACTTCGTGGGCAACCTCCTGCATCCGAACGATGCCGAAGTGGTAATTGTGCGCCTCGCTGGCTTCCGCCAGCAGCAGAATCTGCTGCACCTGGCGCGTCATGTATTCAACGTCGCTCAACAACGCGTCGCGGTCACTGCCATCCTCGATGAGCTCTATCTGGGCGCGGATCAGTGCAAGCGGCGTCTTCAACTCATGCGCTGCATTACCGAGAAACTCCTGCTGTACGCGATAGCCTAATTCGAGGCGCTCCAAGGCCCGATTGAAACTGTCCACGAGAGGCGCAATCTCCGCCGGCACCGCCTCGGCCTTCAACCTGGCATCAAGGGAGCGAGGCGAGATGGCCGCGGCGGAATCCGATACGTCTCGCAGCGGCTTGAGGGTGTAGCGCAGGGTGATGTAGGCACAAAGGCCGAAGGCGACGAACAGAACAATGCCGAACACCATGATGCCAGCAACCACCAGCGGCAAAGCGACCTTGTGCAGGATATCCATGAATCTTGCGCTGGCAGCGAACTGCAAGTACCACGTGCGCCCATCGTGAACGAGGGGCTCTGTGGCGCCGTGAAAGGTGTGTCCCTCGTGCTCGAAGATGAAGTTTCTGCGAGCCAATCGAAGAAGCTCGACATTGACTGGCCAGAACGCCTCCCCGGCGCTCGAAAAAACCACTACGTTCCCGGCGTCATCCAGAATCCGATAGGCCGCCTCGCGCTCCGGGCCTTCGTACAGCCAGGCACGGTCGTCCATGCTCGCGTCGAAACCGACGGGCCTGCCGCTGCTGTCGAATGCGATGTTGTCCGCCATTCTCTTCGCGGCATCGGTAAGGTCCATCCGGGCCAGCACATCGCTCTGGAGCAATGCGACGGCGGCGATAGCGAGCAGCGTAATGCTGAGCACCATCCCCGCCACATAGGCCAACAGTACCTTTGAGCTGATGCTATTCAGCGGCATCGGCTTCACGAAGCGCATAGCCCAGCCTCCTGACGTTGGCGATCGTACACATGACGGCACTCAATGACACCGGCGGAGGCGCTAGTACCAGGAGTCACTTCGCATTGAGTAGAGGGAGCGTCAACTATCACCTGTCACCTCGCGGATACTGTCAAGGAGATCGCGGAAGTAGGGATTCCAGGTCAGTCGGGCATGGTATCTTTCCGCCGCGATCTGACCCCATGCACCGAACCATATGGCTTCGGAATCCTCAGGGATGGGGATACCGCCCTGGCCGTTGTCCAAGATGATATGGCTGCCTTTTTCACCGTAATAGAAGTTCTCGGGCGCAAACAGCACATTTATATGAGAAAAAGTGCTGATGCGGCGATCAGGTAAGTTGCTGGCAAGAGCGGTGACACGTGAATCGCCAAGTTGCTGCGGGGTGTCGCCGTACCAGACGAAGCGTGACTGTTGATTGGGGAAGCGGGTTTGAAAGGCATCGAGCGTCGCGCTGGGATCAAGAACGCTGTCATGCTGGCTCATGGTAATCAGGACGGGTTTATCAAAGCGTGCAGTTCTGAGGCTTTTTTGTACGGCCCTGACCGAGCGGTAATAGAGGGCGGCTCCACGCGTAGGCAGGGACTGATAGGTGACGATATTATCCTCCTCATCGATATCCACCCAGTCCCACAGGTAGGAAATGGCCGGGGCGAGAAAGAGATAATCGTTATCGGGATAAAACCCAGGGGAAAACAGCAGCAGCCCGGCAACATTCTCGTCATTCAACGCATGGGAGGTAACCAGATTACCCCCGGTCGAGAAGCCACCAAGCCAAAGCTCATCGACCTCGGCTGCCAGCAGGTTTGCATGGTGGGCAACGGCTTTTTCCCAATCATCGTTATCGGGCAGCATTAAATCAGCGGGGCGGGTGCCATGGCCAGGCAGCAGGATGGAGCGAACCAGCCAGCCATCATTCGCCATAGCGGTGGCAACATCGCTGAAATACCATGGACTTGCGCCCAGCCCATGAACGAACAGGATGCCTCGTCCGGCCGGTTTATCGGGACGTCGTTCAAACGGCGTATTGAGCTGGATTTCGAGGTTGCGGTCGTCACTGAGGAAGACGCGATTTTCGGCAATCCATGCGCGAGTGTCGCTCACATAGTGATCGAAACTCTCCTGATCATAGGGCGGCAGGCTGTCGGAAGGTTGAAAATGGGGGGAATCCGGCGGCATGGCGCAGGATGTCAGAAATACCAGCGTGGAAAGCAGTAAGGCAAGACGGGAAAGCATAAACCCTCCATCAAAGTGTGCCTGCCGACTAACAAAGAGCCACATAGGCAGCAGGACTTTCAGTCGCAGGCTATTCAGCGGCCTCGGCTTCACGAAGCGCATAGCCCAGCCCCCTGACGTTGACGATCCGCTGGCACGAGCCGATGGCAAGCAGCTTGCGACGCAGCCGGTGCAGGGCCACGTCCAGGGCGTTCGGTGTCACCGCCTCGCTCAGCCCCCAGGCCGCCGCTTCCAGCGCGCTGCGGCGCACGACCTCTTTGGGCTTGTGCAAGAGCAGCTGCATGATGTGCAGCTCCGCCGGGGCGAGAGTGACGCTCTGGTCACCGCGGCACAGCACGCCGGCTGCGGGGCGCAGGGTGAGATCGCCATGGCTGGGATCGAGCTGTTGGAACGCCATGGGGCGACGCAGCAGAGCGCGAACACGCGCCACCATCTCGTCCATGGCGAAGGGTTTGGGCAGGTAGTCATCGGCCCCCGCGTCGAGCCCCTGTACGCGGTCGTGAAGCGCATCGCGTGCCGTCAACACGAGGCAAGGCACGCCAAGACCGGCCTTGCGAAGTTTGTGCAACAAACTCAGGCCATCGCCATCCGGCAACCCCCGATCGAGTACCAAGGCCTGGTAGGGAATCTGCTGAACAGCCGTCCAGGCGCTGTCGATGCGGCCAGCCACGTCTACGGCAATACCTGCGGCCTCCAGCCCCTTGCACATCAGCCGGGCCAGTCGGTCGTGGTCCTCGACCAGAAGTATGCGGCTCATCAGAAGCGGTAAATGTAGCCAAGAAACACACTATTGGTGGTCGAGCTATCCACCAACGGGCTGTCCTTGATCTCATCGGGTAGGCTCGTTACTTCGACACCCATGAGCACCGAGTGGTGCTTGTCGAACATATAGACGCCCCGCACCCCCGTCTCAATGCTCATAGCGGAATCGCCTATATAGGTGGGGCGGTCGATGCGCGCCTCGCTGTCGCTAACGCCGAAGTAGTAATCGACGGTTTTATCGTCCTGCCAGCTCGCCCCCACATGCGGGGTGATCAGAACATGATTGCCGATACGCCACGTTCTTTCCAGGCCGAGATTGACGACCTGGCCGCTGCTGTTGCCTGAAGCGTCGGCAAGCCATTCAGCGCTGACGTCAACCAGATCGCTGCTCCACTCCACCTTGCCGCCTGCCCAGAAGCCGCCCTTGCGCTCGCTCATACCGTCGAGGAGCGGGGCGTCGTCCTCCTTGTAGCCGCTGCCGTCGTACTTGCCGACGATGCCGAAGTTGAGCTGCTGAGAGTCGCTGATGTAGAGACTTGGCAGCTTGAATTCGATTCGGGGGCCAAAGAGGTGAATGTATCGGTTCTCCACCTGAAGCAGCGGCAGGGGCGTGTTGTCCCGGTCGATACCGGCGTAGGGCCCCTGTTCGCTGATTACGCCGAGGCCCAGTCCCCAGGTCGTGGAAGACGACTCCGAGGTCGGCTCCTGAGCCATGGCTGCCACCGGGATGCAAAGCCCAGCGGCAAGCGCTGATGCAGCCACCATGCGTGAGACAGAGGCAGGGGAGATCGAATCTAGCGAATACGGTAGAGGCATGAGCGTTCCTCGAGTGCTGTTAAAAGAAGCTCACTTTCGCCGCTGCGCACTTACGGAAAACTTACCGAAAACACTCGATCGTTCCGAACCATCAGTAAGAGTTCTGAAAGACGCCAGGCCGGACAGTCTCGTCCCATGAGAGACGAGGACACCGTATGCTCCCATCCACCAATGACATTGCCGTAGCCTTCCTGCCCCACCGACAACGTACGGCAGCCATCAATGCGCTGCCCGACAGCAAGCCGCGGTTGCTTGCGACCTGGCTCGTCACGTCAGCCGCCGCACTGCTCACCGGCTGCGCGTCGATCATGCCCCAGGCTCTACCCGAAACCCAGCCCGGCAGCTCCGCGGCCCCCGTTGCCGGGCAGTGGCATGCACCGCTGCCCCACGGCGGGCAGCTGACGGACCTGAGCCAATGGTGGGCCCAGTTCGACGATCCCCTGCTGCTGCATCTCATCGAGGCCGGACAGCGAGTCAGCCCGACAGTGGCGCAGGCATCCGCGCGCCTCGCCGATGCGCAAGCCGCACGCGTTGAGTCAAGGGCCGCCCTGCTGCCTTCGCTGGATGCCAGCGTCGGCGCAAGCCGGGGGCGGCCGGGCCTGGATGCACCGGTCGCCACCGAAACGTCGGCAGGCTTGCAGCTCGGCTGGGAGCTGGACCTGTTCGGCGCAGGCCGCGCCGCTGCCAACGCCGCGCAAGCTCGGCTCGAGTCCAGTCAGTCCGGTTGGCACGACGCCCGGGTCTCGGTCGCGGCAGAAATTGCAACGACCTATGTCGAGCTACGCGCCTGCGAGGCCCTGGTCCAGCAGGCCGAGATCGATGCCCAGTCGCGGGCGCGGACGGCGCAGATCACCCGCCTGGTGGCAGACAAGGGCTTCCGCCCCCCGGCCGAAGCGGAGCTGGCGAATGCCAGCGCGGCGCAAGGCAACGTAACGCTGATCGAGCAGCGGACGCAGTGCGATCTGCTGGTCAAGGCATTGAGTGCCCTGGCGGCGCAGGACGAAGCGGCGCTACGGCGCGACCTCAGTGCCGCAACCGGCCTGCTGCCAAGGCCTGCCGAACTCGCCATCACCGCCATGCCGGCCGAGGTGCTGGCACAACGCCCCGATATCCACGCGGCAGCGCGTGACGTGGTGGCGGCGAGCGCCGATTCGGATCAGGCGCGGGCGCAGCGCTGGCCTCGCATCACCTTGGCCGGAAACATCGGCACGACGCGCATCGCCAGCGGGGGCATCAGCACCAATGGCAGCGTATGGAGTATCGGGCCGGTGACAGTAACGCTACCGCTGTTCGACGGCGGAATGCGACGCGCCAATGCACAAGCGGCACGCGTTCGCTACCAGGCCGCCACCACCATCTATGCCGCGCGACTGCGTGAAGCGATCCGCGACGTCGAGGACGCGCTGGTCATGCTGGACAGCACGGCCAAGCGCAGCGAGGACGCGGCCAGCGCCGCCGATGGATTCGCGCGCTCCTTCGAGGCCACTGACGCCAGCTACCACGCCGGTATCGCCAGTATGTTCGAACTCGAGGATACGCGCCGCAGCATGGTGGCCGCACAGAGCGCCGTAATCGAACTGCAGCGTGAGCGAATCACCGCCTGGATCCGGCTGTATCGCGCGCTAGGCGGTGGCTGGCCTGCAACCGAAGTGCATGCCGCACGCAGCGAAGCAGCGGTTCAATGAACGAATCAAGGAACACCACGATGAGCAAACCACGTTCATTCGCGGACGTCGCGGTCGTTGCGATGGGCTTAACCGCGACACTCGCCTGGGTCAGGTATGACGCCAGGGTCGCGGAGGATGAAACCATAACGGTCGCGCAATCCGCACTGACCGTGGCAGTCACCACGCCTCGGCCCGCCATGCTGCCCACCATACTATCCGCAAACGGAGACATCATGGCCTGGCAGGAAGCCAGCATCGGCACCGAGGCAAACGGCCTGCGCCTGGCCAGCGTCGAGGTCAACGTCGGCGATGTCGTCCAGCGTGGCCAGGTGCTCGCGACGTTCGCTTCCGATACGGTGAACGCCGAACTCGCGCAGAGCCACGCCGCCGTCGCCGAGGCCGAGGCGGCGCTCGCCGAGGCCGCGGACAACGCCCAGCGCGCCCGAGAGCTACAGGCAACAGGCGCGATGTCGGCACAGCAGATATTTCAGTACATCACGGCAGAGCGTACTGCGCAGGCCAGGCTGGAATCGACGCGAGCCGTCGAGAACACCCAGCAACTCCGCCTGGCCCAGACTCAGGTGCTCGCCCCCGACGATGGCGTGATCTCGGCCCGCAGTGCCACGGTCGGCGCAGTACTGCCCACAGGTCAGGAACTGTTTCGCCTGATCCGGCTCGGTCGGCTGGAATGGCGGGCCGAGGTTGCCGCTTCCGAGCTGGAGAGGCTGCAGCCCGGCCAGAACGTCTGGGTCACCCTGCCGGGAGGTGGCAAGCTGGAGGGTCGCGTGCGTACGATCGCGCCGCTCGTGGATACCGCCACCCGTAATGGCCTGGTCTATGTCGATCTACCGACAAGCGAAGCCGCCCGGGCGGGCATGTTTGCGCGCGGCGAGTTCGCGCTGGGAACACGCCAGGCCCTTACCCTACCGCGATCCGCGGTCCAGATCCGCGACGGCTTCGGCTATGTGCACCGCGTCGATGGAGACGGTCGGGTGGCGGAGTCGAAAGTTGCCCTGGGCCAGCACACGGGGGACCGGATCGAAATTCTCTCGGGGCTTGAACCCGACACCCCGGTCGTCGCGTCGGGTGGGGCCTTCCTCGGCGACGGCGATCGCGTAGAGGTGGTCGAGAGGCTTGGCGAGGAGTTGATAGAGAGCACGGAGAGTGTGGCGATCTCGCTGTCGGAGTGGCAGCCATGACGCTCAATACCTCCTCCTGGGCGATTCGCAATCCCATCCCGGTCGCCCTGCTCTTCGTACTGTTGACCTCGTTGGGGCTGATGTCCTTCAGGGGCATGGTTATCCAGGACTTGCCGGATGTGGATATCCCCCGGGTGGTCGTCTCCGCCTCGCTGCCGGGGGCAGCCCCCGCCCTGATGGAAACCGAAGTCGCCCGCAAGATCGAGAACGCCATTGCCACGGTGGACGGCGTCAAGCACATCACCACCACGCTGACCGATGGACACGCCGAGATCGGCATCGAGTTTCTGCTGGAAAAAACCATACAGGAGGCGGTCGATGACGTACGCGACGCCGTCTCTCGCATACGCTCGGACCTGCCTGCCGAGCTGCGAGACCCGATAATCCAGAATCGGGAGTTCTCCAACGATCCGCTTCTGCTCTACACGGTGACCTCATCCCAGCTGGACGAGGAGGCGCTCTCCTGGTTCGTGGATGACCGGGTCACCAGGGCGGTGTTGACCGTTGCCGGTGTGGGCTCGGTAAGGCGGATCGGCGGCGTCGATCGCGAAGTCCGCGTGGAGCTGCACCCGGATCGACTGCTGGCATTGAACACGACGGCACTCGATATCTCGCGCCAGTTGCGCCAGGCACAGCTGGAAGCCCCCGGTGGGCGCGCGAATATCGGCGGCGCCGAACAGGCCGTGCGTATCGTCGCCAACGTCGCCTCGGCGGCCGAACTGGCGGCGATGGAGTTGGCGCTCGGCGATGGCCGCCGCATCCGCCTCGACCAGGTCGCAAGCGTCACCGATACCGTGGCCGAGCGGCGTACGGCGGCGCTTCTCGATGGGGTGCCCGTCGTCGGCTTCGAGATGACGCGAGCCCGAGGCTACGGCGAGGTTGACGTGGCCGAAGGCGTGCAGTCCGCCATCGCGGCATTGCAGGCGCAATACCCCCATGTCGAGATCCACCAAGCCTTCGACTTCGTCGAGCCCGTACGGGAGAATTACCAGGGCTCCATGCGCCTGCTGTATGAAGGCATGCTGCTGGCCGTGCTGGTGGTGTTTTTGTTCCTGCGCGACTGGCGCGCGACGCTGATTGCCGCCGTGACACTGCCGCTGTCGATCATCCCCACCTTCGGCCTCATGCACCTGATGGGCTTCTCGCTCAACGTCGTGACGCTGCTGGCACTCTCGCTGGTGATCGGGGTGCTGGTGGACGATGCCATCGTCGAGATCGAGAACATCGAACGGCACCTGCTGATGGGCAAGCCCCCGCGTCGGGCCGCTATGGATGCGGCAGCGGAAATTGGCCTGGCGGTGGTCGCCACCACCTTCACGCTGATTGCCGTTTTCCTACCCACGGCCTTCATGAGCGGCACGGTGGGACGCTTCTTCTTCCAGTTCGGCTGGACGTCCTCGGTGGCGGTGCTGTTTTCGCTGATAGTGGCACGCCTTCTCACGCCGATGATGGCCGCTTACCTGCTGCGCAAACCCCGCCAAGCTCATCACCAGCCAAAGTGGATTGCCTACTATCTGGTCGGTGCCGCCTGGTGCCTGCGCCACCGCAAGACAACCCTCGTCGCGGCGGCAGCATGCTTCGCCGGCGGCCTATGGCTGGCATCGACCCTGCCAGGCGCCTTCATACCGCCCGACGACAATTCCCAGACCCAGGCGACACTCACCTTGCCGCCCGGAAGCACCCTGCCGGAAGCGATGCTGCTTGCCGAGCAAGCGCGCGCAAGGCTTGAGGAGAATCCCTATGTCACGCGCGTTTTCGCCGCCGTCGGGGGGACATCAAACAGCAGCGATGCCGAGGTGACCAGCCTGGTGCTGACCGTGGGCCTGACGGACCGTGCCAGCCGCGCGGGCATCAAGCTGCAGGCGATCGAGCAGCAGCTGCGCGGTGCGCTCGCCACGCTTCCCGGTGTACGAACCCGCGTGGGAGCCGACGACTCGGGGGATACCTATGAGCTGGCGCTGGCCGGAGAGGACAGCCGGGTGCTCGCAGAGCATGCCCGGCAGGTCGAACGGGAGCTACGCGCCGTTCCCGGCCTCGGCGCCGTGAGTTCGACGGCCAGCCTGGTCAGACCCGAACTCATCGTACGCCCCGATTTTGCCCGCGCCGCCGACCTTGGCGTATCGGCCCTGGCCATCGCCGACACGCTGCGCATCGCCACGGTGGGCGACAACGCCGAGGATCTGCCCAAGCTGAACCTCAGCGAGCGGCAGGTTCCGATGATGGTGCGCCTGGCGGATGCCGCCCGGCAGGACATCGCGACCCTCAGGCGTCTACCCGTCCCCGGTGCGAGGGGGATGGTGCCGCTCGAAAACGTGGCGACTCTCGAATGGAGCAGTGGGCCAGCGGAAATCACCCGGTACGACCGCCTGCGCAACGTCAATTTCGAGGTAGTGCTGCAGGGTCGGCCCCTGGGAGAGATAGAGCAGATCGTTCAGGCGCTGCCCAGCGTGCGCCAGCTACCGCCAGGCATTCACCAGGCGGCGGCGGGCGATGCAGAGGAAATGGCCGAAGTGGCAGCCGGTTTCGGTGTTGTCATGCTGACCGGCGTCCTGTGTATCTACATGGTGCTGGTGCTGCTGTTCGGGAGTTTCATGCAGCCAATCACCATCCTCGTGGCATTGGTGCTCTCCGTCCCGGGGGCTTTCCTGGCCCTGTTCCTCACCAATTCGGCCCTGTCGCTTCCCGCAATGATCGGCATGATCATGCTGATGGGCATTGCCACCAAGAACTCGATCCTACTGATCGACTACATCATCATCGCGCGCCGGGATCACGGCCTGAGTCGCTGGGACGCGATCATCGATGCCTGCCGCAAGCGTGTCCGGCCGATCGTGATGACCACCCTCGCCATGGGAGCGGGTATGGCGCCAATCGCCCTCGGGTGGGCGGGCGACCCCAGCTTCCGGGCCCCTATGGCCTTCGTCGTGATCGGGGGCTTGATTACCTCCACGCTGCTGAGTCTGCTCGTCATCCCGGTGGTGTACAGCTGCCTGGACGATGCCGTGCGATGGATCGCCAGGCGCTTCGGGCGGTCGACTCCTACGCCCGAGTCTCCCTATCCAGCGGATTAGAATAGCCGTACGACCAAGCGTGGCCGCCCGGGATTTCTCACATGCTCCGGATATCCTGGGTGGGCAACAACAGCAGGAGCCCCAGGCAGAGTACGGCGGTTACTTGGAAAACGCCTGACATGTCCCAGTGCTTGGCACCAACCCCAGCGAGGGTGGGCGATATCAGTTGTCCAGCGGAAATGAGAAAGAAGGTCAAACCAAAACCTGCGGAAGGTGCCTCAGGAAAACAGCTGACACTCCAGATACCGTATAGCGCGGTGATGAGAATAAACATGGCACCGAACACCACTGCCGATAGTGTGAGCACCAGCATGTCTCCACTCGCCATGGTAAGCATTGCGATCGAGATCGCAATGGCCAGCGACGCCCATTGCAACACCTTGGCCAGCCCGAAGCGAGTCACCAGCTCGCCGGCCAACCCACCCGCGACACCGGCGATACCGACCACCATCCAGAACATCACGCGCCCTGCATCAGACAGGTCATTCTCCCCCGCTATCAAATCAACGGAAAACGTCCAATAAACGGAAGTTACCAGCCCGAACAACAACGCGCCCAGCAGTAAACGGCGAACCGCCCTGTCTTTCAACTTGCGCCTCAGCAATACCCGCATGGGATCAGCGCGAGCATTATCCGCACATGCTTTGTCAGCACGTTCCTTATCATCGGCTTCGCTCGCATTGCCCGGCATTATCAGCAGGTTCCATAGCGTGGCAAACAGCGCGATAAAGGCAAAACACAGCCAAGCCAGCTGCCAACGAGGACCCGCGATAAGTGCCAAGGGGCCAGATACCATCACCCCAAAGCTGGTACCCGTATTGATCATGGCATAGTAGCGACTCCGTTTTTCCGCACGACACAGCTGCTTGATGGCATCGGAAAGCGGTGGATAAGCCAGGCCTGGGCTACAGCCGGCAAGCGTGACACCCAGTGCCAACCACAGCGGATTATTCGCCAGTCCTATCAATGTCATGCCCAGCGTTGCCGTCGCGCCACCCAACAAGATCGGCAGGCGGACACTGAAGCGGCGCACCAGCAACGGACTGACGAGCGTTGCCAGCATATATCCCAGGTAGGAAGCACTACCGATGGCACCCACAGTCGCCTGATCCAACGTGAAATCCTGCCTGATGGCAGGTACGAACAGGCCATAGGTATAGCGCGACAGTCCGTAAGTGGAAGCCACTATCAAGAGGCCGGCGCCGACCACATTGAAAGGTGAGTTCCGCTTCAACAGGATGGGTAGGCACCTATTCATAGGCCTAAGAAATTTCGCCGCGTTCATGAGAGAGCATGTTGATGGAAGCCTTCAGCGCAGCCTCAATAGGCCAGTCTTGCATGAAATTCTGCGCTTGAACGATGGCGCCGTCGAAAAGCGAGTAGACCGCATCGACCAGCTCATCGTATCCGTCAGGTGTCATCGTATCCCGGTGCTGATCCAGAACATGGTTGGCAACAAACTGCCTGACTCGGTTCTTATGATCGCGCACGCAGGCCCTGACTGGGCTCTCCTCACTGCTGAACTCCCCGGCCATATTAATGAATCCGCAGCCACGGTAGCCTTCCTCGCGGATCTGGTCGTACCACATGGTGAACATGGCGGCGATACGTTTCTCGGCCGATTGGTGCTGGCCAACACGCTCCCTCAGCTGCTGCATCCAGTTCTCTTCGCGCTGCCTCAGCCAAGCAATGGCGAGGTCTTCCTTGCTCGGGAAATGGGCATAAAAACTGGCCTTGGCGACACCGGACTCGCTAATGATCTGGTTGATACCCGTCGAACAATAGCCCTGGCGGAAAAACAGCCGACTGGCGGTCTCGATGATACGTTCGCGAGGCCGGGAAACCGGCGATGGATTCATCGTCATAATGGAACGCCCCGAACAGACAAGTCTGTCTATACGGTGGTCACCATCTTCCGATATGTCAAGGTCGGGCGCGTACTGGGATCAGCGCAAACCTCAAGCCGCAGAATCTTAGCCGAGCTCCGGGTTGCGATAGGCACTTGGGCTGATGCCGACTTGACGGCGGAATACCTGCGAGAAGTGACCGGGGCTCGAATAGCCGACCTCCATCCCGACGTCGATGATGCTGCGGTCGGTGTCCAGCAGTAGCTGACGGGCTCGGTCCATGCGCAGCCGAATGAAGTATTGCAACGGTGGCAGCCCTGTCGCTCGCTTGAACAGCCGGCTGAAGTGGTACTCGCTCAATTGCGCTGCTTCAGCCAAGTCCGCGAGGGAAAAGGATTCGGCAAGGCGCTGCTCCATCAAGTCGATGACGCGACGCAATTTATAGGCTTGCAGCGCGTTGCTGCGCCTGCCCTGGACCTCTGGGTCGCGGTAAGTGCGGACCAGGTGAACGGTCAATGCCTGAGCCAGGCTGTGGACGAACAGTGAACTTGGCTCAGGTCTTTTGACCAGCTCCAGCCGCATCTGCTCGACCAGCATCCGCACCAGGTCGTCTCGGGCGCCGGAAACGTCGAGGAAGCGGATCGGGCCGGCCTGGCTACCCAGCAGGTTGCGGGCTGCTCGATCTACCAGCGTATGAGTGAGATATAGATGCATCACCTCGAAAGTGTCGCCCCTTCGGGTTTGCCAGCGCATCTCGTAAGGCAGCGCAGTGCTGGTCAGGAAAAAGTCCCCCACCTGCACCTGCGCTGATTTCCACTCGCCGCCCAGCGCGCGCTCCTCGACCATAGCCGATCCGGACAGCACCATGACGAGCAGCGGTTCGGCCACGGCCGGAACCAGTATGGGTTCAGCGATGCTGCGATGCGTGAATAGCTGCAGCACCACATCTTGCACCCCAAAGCGTTGCGGCAGGGCCAGGTGCTCGCTCGGCAAGCTTCGCAACATGGACTCGGCCGGGACTCGCAAGATGTCCTGAGGAGGAACGATAGGCTCGTGTTCCTTCACGACGTTCGACCCATCGGCGCTGCTCCTCGGCGCAAAACCACGATAGCCGGCGCAAGCCACCAAAAGCCGCTCCCGCCTTGCTGCACGATAGTGAAACCGTCATCACCCACCGCACCCGATAGGTGCCGGCCGGCGAATGTCTCGCCTGGTCCCGACTCTGGAGGTAGACATGACTGACATCATAGACACTGTTTCACAGGAAGTTGAAGGCAAGGTCGCACTGGTAACGGGCGCTGCCAGCGGCATCGGTAAAGCCATTGCATTACTGCTCAACGCCCGTGGCGCGAAGGTCGTCGCAGAAGACCTCAACCCCTCCGTCGAGGAACTGGCCCGGCCGGGGCTGGTGCCTCTCGTGGCAGACATCACCCAGGACGGCGCCGCCGAACATGCGGTTGCCCTGGCGGTCGAGGAGTTCGGTCGGCTCGACATCCTGGTGAACTGCGCAGGAATCATCATCAACAAGCTGGTCGAGGATATGACGCGGGCGGACTGGGAGCGCATACAGGCCGTGAACGCGACTGCGGCGTTTCTGCATTGCCGCGAAGCGGTGAAGGCGATGAAGCCGAACAAGTCAGGCGCGATCGTCAATATCGCCTCTTATGCTTCTTACTTTGCCTTCCCGACCATTGCGGCGTACACCGCATCGAAGGGCGCCCTGGCCCAGTTGACACGCACCCTCGCGCTTGAAGTCATCAAGCATGGGATCCGCGTAAATGCAGTCGGGGTAGGCGATGTCGTGACCAATATCCTGAACGATGTCATGGAGGATGGCCCTGGCTTTCTGGCCCAACACGGTGAGGGCGCGCCCATTGGTCGCGCGGCGCAGCCGGAAGAGATCGCTGAAGTGGTCGCCTTCCTGGCGTCGGAACGCGCGAGCTTCATGGTCGGCTCCGTCGTCATGGCCGACGGCGGCATGACCGTCGCTGCAGGCTGAGCCAGGGAGTCGCACTGGGCCTCTCCTGCCCCTCGGGGCAGGAGAGGCCCAGCGTTGTGCTCGATCTCGATTGGCGTCGTTGATAACAGCCCATCGAGCTGCCCTGCCAGGGCGCGCGAGTCGACGCGAGACGATTTAACGCTATGTTATAACGTACACTTGAAATTAATTCGTTCACGACCTGGAGCCCCACCATGGCAAAAGTCCCGGTTACCGTCCTGACAGGCTATCTGGGGGCGGGCAAGACGACGCTGCTCAATCGCATTCTTTCCGAGGACCATGGCAAACGCTACGCCGTCATCGTCAACGAATTCGGCGAGCTGGGCATCGACAACGACCTGGTGGTCGGGGCCGACGAAGAAGTCTTCGAAATGAACAACGGCTGTATCTGCTGCACCGTACGCGGCGACCTGATACGCATCATTTCAGGCCTGATGAAGCGCATCGACCGCTTCGACGCCATCATCATCGAAACCACAGGACTGGCCGACCCCGCCCCCGTGGCCCAGACCTTCTTCGTCGACGACGACGTGCGCAGCAAGACCGAGCTGGACGCCGTGGTGACCCTCGTCGATGCCAAGCACCTTCCGGCCAGGCTCGACGATAGCCCGGAAGCCGCCGAGCAGGTCGCCTTTGCCGATGTCGTGGTGCTCAACAAGATCGACCTCGTCGACGACGACGAACGCCAGGCGCTGGAGCGACGCATCCGCGCGATCAACCCCTATACGCGAATCGTCGCCGCCAGCCACTGCGACATCCCCCTGGAACAGGTGATCGGGCTGGGCGCGTTCGACCTGGAGAGAATCATCTCCCTCGAACCGGAGTTCCTCTCCGAGGAGCACGCCCATGAACATGACGAGCAAGTGACGAGCATCTCGCTGACGGCGACCCGCCCGCTGCTGCCCGAGCGATTCGACACCTGGATTGCCGAGGTGCTGCGCACCGACGGCGTCAACATCCTGCGCTGCAAGGGAATTCTCGACCTGCTGGGTCAGGAGCGACGCTACGTTTTCCAGAGCGTGCACATGTTGGCAAACGGCACCTCGACCCAGCCCTGGCAGAGCGATGAAGCGCGTCACAGCCGTCTGGTGTTCATCGGCCGCGATCTCGATGCCGCCAAGCTTCAGGCGGGCTTCGATGCCTGCGTGTTCGACCCCCAACTTGCCCGGGAGCGAACATGAGCCAACCCGCCTCGATCCTCGAGCAGCTGGGTCACCAGTGGCAGTGGCCGGCCTACGTGCTCTCGGCATGCTTCGATGCGTCGAACAACCTCGCTTTCGCCCTGGGCGACGGCAGCCTGCACCTGCTGCCCGCCGGGAGCCAGCAAGCGCCCGAGCGCATCGAGGTGCACGACGGAGTGACGCTAAGCCTCGCCGGCGCACCCGGCGAGGGCTTCCTGAGCGGGGGTGACGACGGGCGCTTCGTGCGCATCGCCGTGGATGGCACGATACGCGAGCTCGCCGCCTTCCCGGGGCGCTGGGTCGACCACGTCGCAAGCCATGCCAACGGGGTGCTCGCCTGCTCCGAGGGCAAGCGCCTGCACCTATACGCGGATGGGCGCGACGAGATCATGCGCCAATTTCCCAGTACAGTGGGGGGTATCTGCTTCTCGCCGGACGGCCACCGGATCGCGGTAGCGCACTATGGCGGCGTCACCTTGTGCTCCACGCGCTCCGCCGACGCCAACCCGGTGCCGCTGAAATGCCCTGGCTCGCACCTGTCGGTGACGTGGAGCCCCAACGCACGCTTCGTGCTCTCGGCCATGCAGGAGGATTGCATTCACGGCTGGCGGCTGGAAGACAAGGACGATCTCTTCATGAGCGGCTACGCCACCAAGGTAAAATCCTGGTCGTGGTTCCATGGCGGCCACTACCTGGCCACCAGCGGGTCGAACTGCGCCCCCTGCTGGCCCTTCAAGGGTCGCAAGGGCCCCCAGGGGCGCGCCCCGGCGACGCCCGGCGACTCCACCAGCGCCATGGTCACGGCCGTAGCGGGAGACCCGAAGCGACCCGTTCTCGGAATCGGCTACGACGACGGCCAGGTTACCGTGGCTGACGTGCAGAACGGCCAGGAAGCGATCGTCAAACCGCCGGGAGACGGCGCCATCACTACCATGGCCTGGTCGCCCAATGGCGCATGGTTAGCCTTCGGCACCGACAAGGGCTTAGTGGGACTGCTTCCCGTGGCAGGCTAAGGAAACACTGCACAAATGACTGTGCGAGCGAATCGCTGCGTTGCACGGTGCTCGGAATTCTCACATATACCTCATATGCTCCGGTTCCTGTGCTCCGTGCGCCTTGCGCTTCATCTCGCTCGTCGATTCGTGCAGCACTTCCCTAAACAGTTTGGAGAGTGAATGATTGCCAAGAAAGAACGCGGCAAGATGGAGCGACGGCTGACCGCTGCGCTGACCCATGCCTGCGAGCAGGCCAAACCCCTGCTGCCCGGCTTTTGCTGGCTCACCCACGAGGTCGATTACCAGCGCTTTCCCGAGAGCCTGGTGGTCACCTGGGTGTTCGATACCCACCCCAACCTGGCGAATGCGCTAAAGGGCGATGCCCGACGCCAGATCGACGACCTGACCGCCGAGGCACTGGCCGAGGCCGGCCTGAATATCGGCGACGCCTCGCGGCATCTCGATTTCGACAGCGAAGAAGCATGCCAGCGGGAGCACGGTGGCGACTGGCAGCGCAGGTTACGCACCAAGGCAACGAGGCATTGAATGGCGAAGAAGATCGAAAGCCCGTGCGTCTCGATATGCCAGCTGAAAGGCGATCTCTGCATCGGCTGCGGCCGCACGATTGACGAGATACGCCACTGGAAAGCGATGAAGCGACCGGAGAAGATGAAAACGGTGAAGCGCGCCGAGGAGCGCATGAAGAAGATTCCGCGCGATTGATGCCCACTAGCGAGCGCACCTACCAGGGCGTACCTGCCAGGGCGCACCGCTCGAGGCCGAGGAATACCAGGCATCATATTGGGGAAGAGAAAGCAGTGGGAGCTTCCATAGCCAGACCCTGGCAGCCCTCAGTACAGCGCCTACACTATCCGGTAATGGCGCAAAGCAGGCCCAAGAGCCATCTGCAAACAAAAATCCCATTCAAGCCCATTATCGCGGGCAAATATTCTGCCCGAGAATGGAAATATGGTGCCTTTATCTTAATTTTCAGCAGGTAGCCGATTTTCTGAGAAGTGCTGATACACTCCGCCCATAACAGGCTCTGCCCCGCGGCGGAGCTTTCTGTATCCAGCGGCAGGGAGACCTTCATGGCCCGCAATATCATCGTTCTTGGTGCCGGCATGGTCGGCGTATCCGTGGCCTGGCATCTGGTGCGTCGCGGTCATGACGTCACGCTGGTGGACCGCCGCGAGCCGGGGCTCGAGACCTCCTTCGGCAATGCCGGCATCATCCAGCGCGAGGCGGTGCGTCCCTACGCCTTTCCCCGGGATATCGGCACCCTGCTGCGGGTAGTGCCCAACCGCCAGGTGGACATCCGCTATCGCCCCACCGGCATGCTGAGCGCGGCGGGCCCGCTGCTGAACTACTGGCTGAACTCGAGTGGCAAGCGCTACGAGCGCATCGTAGGCGAGTGGGCGTCGCTGATCATGCGCTGCCAGGACGCCCACGCACCGATGATCGAAGCCGCCGGCGCCGAGGCATTGGTGCGCAAGGGCGGCTGGCTGGAGCTTTACCGCACCCGCAAGGAGTTCGAGGAGCGCCAGGAAGAAGCTCGGGAAAACCACGAGCGCTTCGGGGTCGAGTTCGAGGTGCTCGAGGCCGAGGCGCTCTACGCCAAGGAGCCGCATCTGGGCAAAGGGCTGATCGGGGCGATCCACTGGACGCAGCCCTGGATGGTCTCGGACCCGGGCGGCCTGGTACAGGCCTACGCCCGCAGCTTTGCCGAACAGGGCGGCCGTGTGATGCAGGCCAGCGTCGAGGACGTGCTCCAGAGTGAGGGAGGTTGGCGGGTCAAGACCAGCGAGGGGACCCTGGAAGCAGATGAGGTCGTGGTGGCCCTGGGGCCCTGGGCCGGAGAACTGCTGGCAAGGCTAGGCATGAAAGTGCCGCTGTTCGTGAAGCGCGGCTACCACATGCACTACTCCGCGGAAGAGGGAGCCAAGCTCAACCACTGGGTGATGGACGCCGAGAAGGGCTTCCTGCTGGAACCCATGCGCGCCGGAATTCGCCTGACCACCGGCGCCGAGCTTGCCGACCTGGACTCGCCGCCCCAGTACAAGCAGCTGGCCGCCGCCGAGAAGGTAGCACGCAAGCTGTTCCCGCTGGGCAAGCGTCGCGACGGCCAGCCCTGGAAAGGCGCCCGTCCCTGCCTGCCCGACATGAAGCCGGTGATCGGCCCGGCCCCCGACAAGGCAGGCTTATGGCTCGCCTTCGGCCACGGCCACCAGGGCTTTACCCTCGGCCCGGCCACCGGCGAACTGCTCGCCCAGATGATGGATGGAGAAGAACCTGCGGTGGATATGACCCCGTTCCGCGTCGACCGCTTCTGAAGGCGAAGCCACTACTCCACTACGAAAGCGGGTGCCCTTGAGGCGCCCGCTTTAATATCCCGCCCAACCTCATAGTTACCGAGCGGTAATTTTTACCTCTAATCAAGCCTTAATAGCCTTCATAATTACCGAACGGTAATCACACGCAGGTTCCAATGCCTACCAACGACTCCCCTGCCCCCTTGGCCACTCCCGTTCGCCACAGCGAAGACCTCGGCAAGCTGGTGCGCCAGCTACGCACCGAGCAAGGGCTATTGCAAATCGACCTGGCCGGCCTCGCCGGCACCGGTAACCGCTTCATTGTCGATCTCGAGCGCGGCAAGCCGACCCTGCAGCTCCAAAAGGTATTGGACGTGCTGGACCTGATGGGGCTCGAGGTCGTGGTGCAGCGCAAGGGTGGCACCAGGCATTCAGCCTAGGAGCGCCTCACTCCTACTCAATCGTCGCGGGGGGCTTGCTACTGACGTCGTAGGTCACGCGCGATACGCCGCGGATCTCGTTGATGATGCGGTTGGAGACTTTTTCCAGCAGCTCATACGGCAGGTGGGCCCAGCGTGCGGTCATGAAGTCGATGGTTTCCACGGCGCGTAGGGCGATGACCCATTCGTAGCGGCGGCCGTCGCCGACGGATTTGGGCGGCAGGGACACGGCGAAGGCCTGGCAGGCCGTGCGACACTGGCCAGCCCCTTCGCTTGGCTGATAGTATCCATGGCGCCGTTAGGCCATTCCAGAGAGGCACACACGCATGGACTCTAAGAAGTCAGACCGCTAAGCCGCAACAACCCTGTTTGCTCGTTGTTGCGGCAGCCTGCTTGGCCCACCTCATCCATCACATGTAGGCCGCCGCCAAATACCTCTATTTGCGCGGAGATTTCATCGTGCCTGTTCAAAATTCCCGGCTGTGGACGTACAGCCTGCCTGCGGCCCTGCTGCTGCTGGCTCCCTTCAACATTCTCGCTTCCCTCGGCATGGACATATACCTGCCGATCGTTCCCGCTATGCCGGACATTCTCGCAACTACGCCCGATGTGGTTCAGCTAACCCTTACCCTCTACATGATCATGCTTGGCGTAGGGCAGATTCTCTTCGGGCCACTGTCAGACCGCTTCGGCCGGCGCCCGATTCTGTTTGGCGGCGCACTGGTATTTGCTGCGGCCTCCTTCGCACTCGCGACCACGACCTCGGCCTGGCTTTTCGTTCTGCTACGGCTGGTGCAGGCAACCGGGGCGGCCGCCATGCTGGTAGCGGTCTTCGCCACGGTGCGCGATGTCTATGCCGAGAGACCCGAAAGTGCGGTTATCTATAGTTTGCTGAACGCTATGCTCGCCTTCGTACCGGCACTTGGCCCTATCGCCGGAGCCTTGATTGCTAGCGCTCTCGGCTGGCGTGCCATCTTCCTTGCGCTCGGCATACCGGTGTTTATCTTGCTCGCCTTCGTACTGCCCAAGTGGCATGAGACACGGAAAGTGCAGACACAAACCAGCAAATCCGGCTTCGGAACGGTGCTGAGGAGTCCATACTTCTGGACCTATACACTGGCCTTCGGCACGGCGATGGGTTCGTTCTTCGTGTTCTTTTCCACCGCTCCACGTGTCTTGATCGACAGGGCAGGCTTCTCCGAACTGGGCTTTAGCTTCGCCTTTGCCACGGTTGCCCTCGCCATGATCGCCACGACGCGTTTCGCCAAGGCCTTCGTTGCACGCTGGGGTATTCCAGGAAGCGCGTTACGCGGCATGCTGACGCTGTTTCTCAGTGCCGGCTTGCTAGGGTTGGGCGAGATACTCCTGCCGCCATCATTTTGGTCCTTCGTCTTGCCAATGTGGCTAGCTGCAGTCGGTATCGTGTTCACTACTTCCGTTACTGCCAATGGTGCACTTCAGGAATTCAGTGAAGTGGCGGGCACCGCCGTCGCCCTGCACTTCTGCGTTCAGAGCCTCATCGTCGGTGTGATAGGAACGGGCGTCGTGATAGGGCTGGGTGGCAACACCGCTTGGCCCCTCACCGCCTATACGGCGGGCATGGCGACGTTTACCTTGGCTTCGCTCTTCTGGCTGAAGAATCGTCACCAACGGCGCTAGAAGAAGCGCGGCGCCAAAAAACCGATCCGGCCTAGTAAGGCCGGATGCACACACCTAGGCCCGGCCCCCGACAAGGCAGGCCTGTGGCTCGCCTTCGGCCACGGCCACCAAGACTTTACCCTGGGGCCGGCCACCGGCGAACTGCTCGCGCAGATGCCCTCTAACTATTTCCGGCC
Source organism: Halomonas sp. TH-94 (assembly GCF_057473365.1). Classification (NCBI taxonomy): domain Bacteria; kingdom Pseudomonadati; phylum Pseudomonadota; class Gammaproteobacteria; order Oceanospirillales; family Halomonadaceae; genus Halomonas; species Halomonas sp. TH-94. Next base: position 563 of record NZ_JBYCKL010000002.1, on the reverse strand, counting down.
AGAATCTAGAGCGAGGGGGCATTTCCGCTTGGCCTGATGACGACTTCCACCCCATCGGCCATGCTACCTTCGCGCTACCTATGCCACCCCGCCGCCTGACGCTGCACCTTACCGGTGGCTATTACTTTTCCAGTGGCACAGGTAACTTGGCCTCCCGCACGGCAAGCATCACTTTCGAGATCGAGGTCGAACCACGTTGAAGAAAATCCTGCTTATTACGATGATCGCTATGCTGCTCACCGCCTGCTCATCGGCCAAAGGTGAGCCCCCGGCGCACTTCCTAGAGCGTGCCAACGCAGCACTCATCGAAGCACGTGGCGATGCCAACCAACTCAAGGATGTGCTCGCGATCTACGATGAGGGGCTCGAACAGCACCCAAACGACACCGACCTTCTCACTAGCCGCGCTCAGCTAAACGCCAGCCTTGGCCATTACGAAGCGGCCAAGGCCGATCTGGATGTTCTGAAAGAAGGAGAGTTACACAAGGAAGGGAGGCTGATGCGCTGCATGCTGCAAGAACGTTTGGAGGGAGCCACGGACGAAGCCTTGGCGTGCTATGCAG
>NZ_JBYCKL010000001.1:0-71204 GCF_057473365.1 Halomonas sp. TH-94 | reverse complement strand
GGGCAACAACGCCTCCAACGGCATCGAGCCGTCGTTCTCGCACCGTTACTTCCGCAACGTGATCCAGTCGGGCAAGAAAACCAAGGAGCAGGTGGAGGTGGTCTCCTTCGAGCTCGCCGCCTACCGTCACTTCATCGCCAGCGACGCGGTGGAGAGCGACCTGCCCGACTACTTCATCACCGCCGATGCGGTGACCCCGCCGCAGCACGTGGCGGTGCAGGCCGCGGCCCAGGCGTGGGTCGACTCGGCAATCTCCAAGACGGTCAACGTGCCCACCGATTTCCCCTTCGAGCAGTTCAAGGATCTCTATCTGGACGCCTACCAGAGCAAGCTCAAGGGCTGCACCACCTTCCGCTTCAACCCCGAAGCGTTCCAGGGCGTGCTGGTGCGCGAGGACGATCTCAAGAACACCACTTATGTATTCGAGCTCGAGAACGGCGAGACGCTTGAGCTCTCCGGCGACGAGAAGGTGGTTTACGACGGCGAGGAGCACAACGCAGCGAACCTTTATGACGCGTTGAAGGAAGGCACCTATGGCAAGTGGTAAAGAGGGTTCGCTCGTGTCGGTCCTGAGACACCGTTACTCGAGCGTCAACGCACCAATTTCCGGAGGAGCCCGCTGATGGCCGTCGAGATCAAGTCAAAGATCGTTTCCTACAGCGTCAAGAAGGCGGTGCAAGAGGCGCCGCTGGCCGACGAGAACCCGCTCACGGTGCGCATTCCCTCGCGCCCCGAGGGCACCCTGGAGGCCGTCTCCGAGAAGATCTCCTATGTCGGCGCCGAAGGCCGCAAGAAGGTCTACCTGCTGGTCTCCTTCATGCCAGTGGAGGGCGTGCTCGACGGCAAGCGGGTGGTGATCGAGCGCCCGGTGGAGTTCTTCTTCCCCTCCGGCCAGCTCTCCAGCGAGCACCAGTGGATCACCGCCACCATGCGCAGCCTGTCGCTGGCCGCTCGCGGCGGCTACGTCACCCAGGCGGTGGCCGACCTGCGCAAGGTGGCTTGGGACAAGGGCCTGGTGCGCTGCGGCATGAACCGCTGGGGCAAGCCGATGTTCCACGACTCCGAAGTCGCCGCCATCGCCTGGTCGATTCAGCAGATTCTCTATCGTCGCGGCTTCCTCGACCAGGACGGCAACCAAGTGCCGGTGGAGGAGCTGGTGCGTCGCTATGCCCACCGCCTGACCCACGGCCACCCCTGGCAGCCGCCCACCCCGGAAGAGGAAGACCGGGCCGAGAAACAGGCCAAGGCGGCAGTCGCCGAAGATAAGGGCGACGGCCCCACGGTGGTGGGCCACTGCCCGGAGTGTCGCGGCGAGCTGATCATGATGGATGGATGTCCGACCTGCTATGCAGGATGTGGCTGGTCCAAATGCGGGTAGGCTTGGACGAAAACTGGCTGCGCTCGACCATTACCATCACCCACGAAGCCGGACTTGCTCCGGCTTCGTCGTGTCCGGGTCAGGCGGCGACGATTCTGGGACCGTTGCCGTCGGCTGACAGCCTCATGTCGCCGTCGGTGATGACCACGTCGAAGTCGTTCAGTTGGGCGAAGTAGGCCGGGCGGACCTGGTCGATCTTGCTCTCGTCCACCACCAGCAGGCGCTGCTCGGCGCTGGCGATGGCGGCCTGCTTGGGGGCGACTTCATGAAAGTGAAAGCAGCTCACGCCGCGCTCGGCATGAACGCCGGCGGCGGAGATGAAGGCGCGGTTGATACCCAAGCGACGTATGGCGTCTTCCATCGTCTCGCCGCCGAAAGACTGAGAGGCGCCATAGTAGAGGCCACCCAACAGTATCAGGCGCACTTCCGGCAGCAGGCTGACGGCATTGGCGACATTGAGTGCGTAGGTCACCACGGTGAGCTGCCTGCAGGCGGTGAGCAAGCCGACCAGCGGCAGCAGGGTGGTGCCGCAGTCGATGAACAGCGTATCGCCGTCGGCAATGAAGCCGGCGGCTCGCTCGCATAGCCGTTGCTTGGCCATGGCGTGGCTGTCCTTCTGACGGTCGAGGTCATAGGCGGGCGCATAGCGCGGGTCGTCGGCCATCACCAAACGGCCACCCAGCAGCGTCATGGTGCCGCTGCTGGCTGCCACGTCACGGCGAATGGTCATCTCCGAGACGCCGCACAGCCGGGCCGCCTCGCTGAGGTGGAGGAAACCGCCGCCGGCCAGCGCCTTCTGCAGACGGGTCAGGCGCATGGTGCTGCGGTCTTTCATTCGTTGCTCTCCTACTTGGCCCACGTACGAAATTCTAGGCTCGAAGCCTGCTTAGGCAGCTCTATGCTGAGCCAGCGGAAGGCTGTTTTCCACTCCCACTGTCCAAACAGGGTGTTCGAGCATACCGGATCGACGCTCCCTCTTCGTGCATTTGGAAGGCTGGATGTTGGCTAATTAACATCCTATGTTATGATTTTAACATTCATGCGGCCTTCCACAGCGCTGCCATGATGACAACCAGATGCGGCGGGTGCAGCCACATCGCCGCCGGCACCAGAGGAAGGATCCCATGACCGCCATCATGAGCCTGATCGGCATGGCGACGCTGATCGCCATTGCACTCGTTTTCTCCACCAGCCGGCGCGACATTCGGCTGCGAACCGTGGGCGGTGCCTTCGCCATCCAGGCCGGTATCGGCGCCTTCGTGCTCTATGTGCCGTTCGGTCAGGCGGTGCTGCAGACCATTTCGGCCGGTGTCAGCCAGGTGGTGCTCTACGCCAACGACGGCATCGATTTCCTCTTCGGTGGCCTGGCCGATACCGGCAATGTCGGCTTCGTCTTCGCCATCAAGGTGCTGCCGGTCATCATCTTCTTCTCCTCACTGATCGCCGTGCTCTACTACATCGGCATCATGCAGTGGGTGATTCGCATCCTCGGCGGCGCGCTGCAGAAGGCACTGGGTACCTCGCGCACCGAGTCGCTCTCGGCCACCGCCAACATCTTCGTGGGTCAGACCGAGGCGCCGCTGGTGGTAAGGCCCTTCATCGCCCGCATGACCCCCTCGCAGCTGTTCGCAGTGATGTGCGGCGGCCTGGCCTCGGTGGCGGGCTCGGTACTGGCCGGCTACGCGGCGCTGGGCATCCCCATGGAGTATCTGGTGGCGGCCTCGTTCATGGCGGCCCCCGGTGGGCTTCTGTTCGCCAAGCTGATCATGCCCGAGACCCAGCAGCCGGTTGACGACGTCGAAGAGGCCAACGAGGTGATCGAGGCGGAGGACCGGCCGGTCAACATCCTCGATGCCGCTGCATCGGGGGCTTCGTCGGGGCTGCGCCTGGCGGCCAACGTCGGCGCCATGCTGCTCGCCTTCATCGGACTGATCGCGTTGATCAACGGCATGCTCGGCGGCGTGGGCGGCTGGATCGGCGTCGAGCAGCTGAGCCTGGAACTGATCCTGGGCTGGCTGTTCGCACCGCTCGCCTTCGTGCTCGGTGTACCCTGGGAGGAGGCCACATTGGCCGGCTCCTTCATCGGCCAGAAGCTGGTGGTGAACGAATTCGTCGCCTTCATCAACCTGTCGCCCTACATAGAGGGCACGTCGATGGTGGCCAATACCGGCCAGGCCATGAGCGGGCACACCGTCGCCAGTCTCTCCTTCGCCCTGTGCGGCTTCGCCAACTTGTCTTCCATCGCCATTCTGCTCGGCGGCCTGGGCAGCATCGCCCCCAGCCGTCGCCAGGACATTGCCCGCTTCGGCCTGAAGGCGGTACTGGCGGGTACGCTCTCCAATCTGATGTCGGCCGCCATCGCCGGTTTCTTCCTCGCCCTGGGAGGCGCCATCTGATGCTTGCCGCCACCTTCCTATCGCTTCGACAGGTAACCCCATGACCGAACTGCAGCAGGCCGCCCGTCAGGCGCTGACGCTGATGGATCTTACCAGCCTCAACGACGATGACAGCGACGCCATCATTCGCGAACTGTGCGTCCGAGCCAATACGCCCGCGGGGCACCCGGCGGCGGTGTGCGTCTACCCCGCCTTCGTCGAGACCGCACGCGCGGCGCTGGCCGAGCAGGGCCTGACCGGCAAAGTGAAGGTGGCCACGGTGACCAACTTTCCCCATGGCGAGGCGAATGTCGAGCGCGCCGCTGCCGAGACCCGGGCGGCCATCGCCGCAGGTGCCGACGAGGTCGACGTGGTGTTTCCCTACCGCGCCCTGATGTCGGGCGATGCCGAGGTCGGCCGCGAACTGGTCGCCGCCTGCAAGCGCGAGTGCGGCGATGCCGTGCTCAAGGTGATCCTGGAAACCGGCGAGCTCAAGGACGCAGGCCTGATCGACCGCGCCGGCATGCTGGCCATCGACGGCGGCGCCGACTTCCTCAAGACCTCCACCGGCAAGGTGGCGGTCAATGCCACCCTGGATGCCGCCAAGATCCTGCTTACCGCGATCAAGGCGAGCGGGCGCGACGTGGGCTTCAAGGCCGCCGGCGGCGTGCGTACCGCCGAGGTTGCCGCCGCCTACCTGCAGCTCGCCGAGCGGGTGATGGGGGCGGGCTGGATCACCCCGGCACACTTCCGCTTCGGCGCTTCGGGGCTGCTTGGCAGCCTGCTCGAGACCCTGGGCGTCGGGGAGGGCAAAGGCTCGTCGGAGGGCTACTGATGGCCTTCCGCAACCTTCCTCAGGAACTGATCCGCGCCAAGCGCGACGGCGAGGCGCTCTCGCCCGAGGCGATTGGCGAACTGGTGGAAGGCATCAGCGACGGCAGCCTCTCCGATGCCCAGGTGGGGGCGCTGGCCATGGCGATCTTTCTCAACGGAATGAACGCCGGCGAGACGGTGGCGCTGACCGAAGCCGTGCGCGACTCCGGCGAAGTGCTGGCGTGGCGCGGCTTGGGCCCGGATCTGGACCTGCCGGGGCCGGTACTCGACAAGCACTCAACCGGCGGGGTGGGCGATCTCGTCTCGCTGGTGCTGGGGCCGTGGGTCGCCGCCTGCGGCGGCTTCGTGCCGATGGTTTCCGGCCGCGGCCTGGGCCACACCGGTGGCACCCTGGACAAGCTCGAAGCGATTCCCGGCTACGACATCGCTCCTACGCGGGAGAGCTTTCGTCGCCTGGTGCGCGAGGCAGGCGTGGCCATCGTCGGCCAGACCGCCGAGCTGGCGCCGGCCGACCGGCGGCTCTATGCCATCCGCGACGTCACCGCCACGGTGGAGTCGCTGCCGCTGATCGTCAGCTCGATACTGGGCAAGAAGCTCGCCTGCGGCCTCGATGCCCTGGTGATGGACGTCAAGAGCGGCAGCGGTGCCTTTATGCCTACCTTGGAAAAATCACGCGAGCTGGCCGAGACCATCGCCGAGGTGGCGAGTCGGGCCGGCACGCCGACCACCGCGCTGCTTACCGACATGAGCCAGCCGCTGGCGCCCTGCGCCGGCAACGCCGTCGAGGTGCGCGAGGCCATCGACCTGCTCCTCGGCAACAAGCGGGGCGGGCGCCTGCTGGAGGTGACCCGCACGCTGGCCGCCGAGCTGCTGTTGGCCGGCAAGCTGGCCGAAAGCCGCGAGGCAGCCCTGGCCCTGCTGAACGAACGGCTCGCCAGCGGCGCCGCCGCCGAGCGCTTCGCGCGCATGGTGACGGGCCTGGGCGGCCCCGCCGACCTGCTCGAACATCACGATCGCCATCTGCCCCAGGCAGCCGTCGTTCGCCCCGTCCACGCCGAGCGCAGCGGGCGGGTCACTCGCATGGACACTCGTGCCGTGGGACTCGCCGTGGTGGCACTGGGCGGCGGGCGACGGGTGGCGCAGGATTCCATCGATCCCGCCGTCGGCCTTACCGGCATTGCCGCCCTCGGCGAGGAGGTCGACGGCGAGCGCCCGCTGGCCTGGGTACATGCGAGAAGCGAGGCCGATGCCGAGCGTGCCGCTGCCCAGCTCAGGGTGGCCATAGAAGTGAACGACGTCGGACTCGGCGACGTCACACTGCCTACACTCATTCAAGACGTGATCCGTCGGGAGGTGCCATGACTCGCGCCATCGTGCTGGTACTCGACTCCTTCGGCATCGGCGGTGCGCCGGATGCCCAGCAGTTCGGCGATGCCGGGGCCGATACCCTGGGCCATATCGCCGCCGCCTGCTCCCGCGGACAGTGCGACAACGCTACGCGCCGAGGCCCGCTGGCGCTGCCCAACCTGGCCCGGCTGGGGCTATTTCATGCCCACCGCGAAAGCACAGGCGCCTGGGCCGAGGGCGTCGAGGTTCCCGCCGAAGTGGTCGGCGCCTATGGCCACGCGAGCGAGATATCCTCGGGCAAGGATACCCCCTCGGGCCACTGGGAGATCGCCGGCGTGCCGGTACGTTTCGACTGGGGCTACTTCCTCGATCGTGAGGAGAGTTTTCCGCCCGAGCTGCTCCAGGCGCTGATTCGGGAGGGCGAGCTCCCCGGCGTGCTGGGCAACTGCCACGCCTCGGGCACCGAGGTCATCGCCCGGCTCGGCGAAGAGCACATGGCGAGCGGCAAGCCCATCGTCTACACCTCGGCGGACTCGGTGTTCCAGATCGCCGCCCACGAGGAAACCTTCGGCCTCGAGCGGCTCCACGCCCTGTGCGAGACCGCCCGGCGCCTGCTCGAGCCCTACAACATCGGCCGGGTGATCGCACGGCCCTTCGTCGGCAAGCAGGCGGCGGACTTCGCCCGCACCGGCAACCGCCGCGACTACAGCGTCGAGCCGCCCGCGCCCACGGTGCTGCAGAAGCTGTGTGACGACGGCGGCGAGGTGTTTGCCATCGGCAAGATCGCCGATATCTATGCCCACTGCGGGGTGACGCGCACGCTCAAGGCCAGCGGCCACGACGCGCTGATGGACGCCACCCTGGCGGCCCTTGAAGAAGCCGGCGAGCGTTCGCTGCTGATGACCAATTTCGTCGACTTCGACACCCTCTACGGTCACCGTCGCGACGTGGCCGGCTATGCCGCCGCACTGGAGGCCTTCGACGCACGCCTGCCCGAGCTGCTGGCCAAGCTGCGCGACGACGATCTGCTGATTCTCACCGCCGACCATGGCTGCGACCCCACTTGGCCCGGCACGGACCACACCCGCGAAAGGGTGCCGGTGCTGGCCCTGGGGGCGGGGCTTGCCCCCGGCTCGCTGGAGGCACGCGACACCTTCGCCGATATCGGTCAGAGCCTCGCGGCGCATCTGGGCCTGGCGCCCATGGCCGACGGCACAAGCTTTCTTTCCAAGCCTCTCGCTGCATAGGAGCCTCGACATGGCGACTCCCCATATCCAGGGCGAACGCGGCATCTTCGCCGATACCGTACTGATGCCCGGCGATCCGCTGCGCGCCAAGTACATCGCCGAAACCTTTCTCGAGGACGCGCGTGAGGTGAACAGCGTGCGCAACATGCTTGGCTTCACCGGCCGCTACCGCGGCCGCGAGGTCTCGGTGATGGGCCACGGCATGGGCATCCCCTCGGTCTCCATCTACGCCAAGGAGCTGATCACCGACTATGGCGTGAAGCGGCTGATCCGGGTCGGCTCCTGCGGTGCGGTACGCGACGACGTGGCGGTACGCGACGTGGTGATCGGGCTCGGCGCGAGCACCGATTCGGCGGTCAACCGCACCCGCTTCATGGGCCACGATTTCGCCGCCATCGCCGACTTCGAGCTGACTCGCCACGCGGTTGACGCCGCTGCGGCCCAGGGCGTGGCGGTGAAGGTGGGCAACCTGTTCTCGGCGGACCTGTTCTACACTCCCCAGGGCGAGCTTTTCGAACTGATGAAACGCTACGGCATCGTCGGCGTGGAGATGGAAGCGGCGGGGCTCTATGGCGTGGCGGCGGAGTTTGGCGCCAGGGCGATGACCATCTGCACCGTGTCGGATCACATCCTGAAGGGCGAGTCGCTGCCCAGCGAAGCCCGCGAACGCAGCTTCAACGAGATGGTCGAGGTGGCCCTCGACGCGGTACTGCGTGACGACGCGGGGGTTTCGGCATGAGCCTTGACATGAGAGACGCCGTCGATCCGGCCATCGTCGCCGCATTGATCGAGGTGCGCGGTAACGCCTATGCGCCCTATTCGCAGCACCCGGTGGGCGCCATGGTGGAGAGCGAGAGCGGCGCGCACTTCTATGGCGCCAACGTGGAAGTGGCTCACTACAAGGGGCTGTGCGCCGAGGCCTCGGCAATCGCCGCCATGGTCAGTGCCGGCGAGCGTCATCTACGCAACGTCTACGTCATCGGCCCTGGTGAGTACCTCTGCTCTCCCTGCGGCGACTGTCGCCAGCGCATCCGCGAGTTCGCCGACGCGCAGACCCGCATCCACGTGGTGAACGCCGAGGGCAGGCTGCTCAAGCGCTACAGCATCGAAGAACTGCTGCCCGATGCCTTCGGGCCGGAAAATCTTAGCCACTAGTTCACTCGCGCAGTTGGATACGTTCGAAATGCGGCCTCAGACGCCTGACCAGCCCGGCGAGCATGGCCTGCGACGGGGCGTTCTCCACCGGCTGGCAATAGGCCGGGTCGAGGCACTGGCGGGTGCGGGCCACCTGGATGGCGTAATGGCGCACGCCGCAGTCGGCCAAGGTCAGCGCCAGGCGCTCCACGTCGGCCAAGTCGAAATCGCGCCAGTGTACGGTGGTGCGGCATTCGAAGGCCACGCCGCTGTCGAGCAGCGCCATCAGGCTCTGGCTGTTGCGCTGCCAGATGCCGGGCCGCCCGCAGATACGGTCGAAGTCGCTCCCGCGCCCCTTCACGTCGAGCCCCACCCAGTCGAGATTCGGTAGCAAGCGAGAGAGCCGCGCGGGATAGGGCCCGGCGGTGTGCAAGCCCACCTTGAAACCCATCGCCTTCACCTCGCGCACGGCGGCCGGCAGGGCATTGTGCAGCGTAGGCTCGCCGCCGCTGAACACCACCGCCTCGAGCAGCCCTCTTCGCTCCTCGAGAAACTCTCGTAACGCCTGCCATTCGCTCTCGTCGCCGCGGCGCGGCGGCATCATGTGACCATTGTGGCAGTAGCCGCAGCGCAGCGGGCAGCCCTGCAGGAAGACTACGCAGGCCAGGTGATCCGGGTAGTCCAGGGTGGTCATCTGGGTCATGCCGGCAATGGGCAAGCGAATGCCGTCGAGAGGCTCGGCAGAGGACGAGTCGAGGTCGGTGGCGATCATGAGAAATCTCCTTACCAAGCTGAGGCTTCTTTACCAGGCTGAGGGCGCATGCCGGGCACGAAGCCCGGCAGCGTAGATTGCGTCGTCAGCGCTTGGAATCAGGTCGGCAGGGCGGCGGCCCGCTCGGTGAAATGGCGGCGCTCGCGATGCTCGGAACGCTTGCCGACGTTGAACTGGCTGACCGGGCGGTGGTATCCCATCACACGCGTCCACACTTCGCAGCGCTGGCGTTGTTCGGTGGGCAGGGTGTCGATGTTCGTCATGGCTTGGCTCCTTCCAGTGGTGGATAAAATAGTGGGGGTGAAAAAACGCTCAGGCCGGTACGGCCGCGGCGCGTCTTGCCAACAGTGCTTCGTCGCACTTCGGACAGAACTCGTGTTCGCCGGCCAGGTAGCCGTGCACCGGGCAGATCGAGAAGGTCGGCGTTACGGTGATGTAGGGCAGGCGGAAGCGCGACAGGGCGGTCTGCACCAGCTTGCGACAGGCGGTGGCGCTGGAGAGCCGCTCGCGCATGTAGAGGTGCAGCACGGTGCCGCCGGTGTAGCGGGTCTGCAGCGGGTCCTGATGGATCAGCGCCTCGAAGGGGTCGTCGGTATGCCCCACCGGCAGCTGGCTCGAGTTGGTGTAATAGGGCGCTTCCGGCGTACCCGCCTGCAGAATGCCGGGGTAACGTTCGGCGTCGGCACGGGCGAAGCGATAGGTGGTGCCTTCCGCCGGGGTCGCTTCCAGGTTATAGAGGTGGCCGGTCTCGGCCTGGAATTCCTGCATTCTGGCACGCACGTGGTCGAGAACCTCCAGTGCCAGCTGGCGCCCCTCCGGGGCGGTAATGTCGTAGCGGTCTTCCGAGAAGTTGCGCACCATCTCGTTGAGGCCGTTCACCCCCAGGGTGGAGAAGTGGTTGCGCAGGGTGCCAAGGTAGCGCTGGGTGTAGGGGTAGAGCCCCTCGTCCATCCACTGCTGGATGCACCCGCGCTTGAGCTCCAGGCTGTCGCGGCCCAGGTCCAGCAGGCGGTCGAGCTCCTTGAGCAGCCCCGCCCGGTCGCCGGAGTAGCGGTAGCCCAGGCGCGCGCAGTTGAGCGTCACCACCCCCAGCGAGCCGGTCTGCTCGGCGCTGCCGAACAGGCCGTTGCCGCGCTTGAGCAGTTCGGTGAGATCGAGCTGCAGGCGGCAGCACATGGAGCGCACCATGTGCGGCTCCAGATCCGAGTTGAGGAAGTTCTGGAAGTAGGGCAGGCCGTACTTGGCGGTCAGTGCGAACAGCCGCTCGGCGTTGTCACTCTCCCAGTCGAAATCCGGGGTGATGTTGTAGGTGGGGATGGGGAAGGTGAACACCCGGCCCTGACGGTCGCCCGCTTCCATTACTTCCAGGTAGGCGCGGTTGATCAGGTCCATCTCCGCCTGCAGTTCGCCGTAGGTGAACGGCTGCTCCTCGCCGCCGACGATCGGCACCTGATCGCGCAGGTCCGCCGGGCACACCCAGTCGAAGGTGAGGTTGGTGAAGGGCGTCTGGCTGCCCCAGCGCGACGGTACGTTGAGGTTGTAGATGAACTCCTGGATCGCCTGCTTCACCGCTGCGAAGTCGAGGCCGTCCTTGCGCACGTAGGGCGCGAGATAGGTATCGAAGGAGCTGAAGGCCTGGGCGCCGGCCCACTCGTTCTGCAGCGTGCCGAGGAAGTTGACCATCTGCCCCAGGGCGCTGGAGAGATGGCGGGGCGGATCGCTCTCGGCGCGCCCGGGAACGCCGTTGAACCCCTCGATGAGCAGCTGGCGCAGCGACCAGCCGGCGCAGTAGCCGCACAGCATGTCGAGATCGTGGATGTGCAGGTCGCCCTCGCGGTGGGCGGCGCCGATTTCCGCCGGGTAGACCTCGTCGAGCCAGTAATTGGCGATCAGCTTGCCCGACACGTTGAGGATCAGCCCGCCCAGGGAGTAGCCCTGGTTGGCGTTGGCGTGCACGCGCCAGTCGGCGCGTTCGAGATATTCGTTGACGGTAGAGGCGACGTCGATGCGGCGCGGGTCGGCCTGGCGGGTGGGGGCGTTCACCGTAATCTCCCTATATGTGCTGCCGTTTGGTGTTTCGATACACAACATATGGTGTGTGGAAGGCTAGTGCCTTCGGCAGCGGGAGAACATGACCCAGATCAGAAAACGGCGAATTGTCACCCTCGCAAACGACAAGCCCCGCCGGGCGGCGGGGCTCGAACATGACCGCAAAGGCGCTCACCATGGGCCGTTCAGCCGGCAGGTAGGCGGGTGTTGTCCATGCCCGGGCGGCCGTGCCAGTAGCCGTCGCAGACCTCGGCCTCGACCAGCGTCAGCGGGTCGGCGGCGGGCAACACGCCGCGGCGAGCGGCGTCGAAGGCGGCGACGACCTCTGCCATGCCCTCGGCGCGGGGGCTCAGCCGTGCCACCGCCACACCCATTGCGGCCATGTCGCCGACCTCGTGGCGCAGGTCCTGGCAGGCACCGGAAAGCGTCTGGATGCCGTTCAGGGTGAATACTTCCTTGGATTCCTGGGAGCGCAGCGCCAGGCCTTCGGGGTACTTCTGGCACACGAACTGGCAGCGGTCCTTGGGTTTCTGGTGGCGCCGAGCGGTGAAGCAGCGCGATGACCAGGCCAGCGGCAGGTGGCCATAGGCGAACACCTCGCAGGGCTGGTCCAGTCCCTCAGTGGCGCAATCGGAGAGCAGCCGGGCGAGATCGTCACGCGACATCTCCACCGGCGCCTGCCAGCGTTGCATACCGGCACGGGCCATCACGCCGATGGAGGCCGGGTTGTAGAGATTCAGCGCGGCACCGGCGACGAAGGGCAGGCCGGCGGCGGCCAAACGCTGAAGAGCGCTCTGGTCGTTCGCCTCGACCATGAACTCGCCGTTGTCGCACAGCTTGCGCAGATCGCGCAGGTCGGCTTCGGACTCGATCAACGTCTGGCTAGACAGCACCACCTGCTTGCCGCTCTGGGCCAATTCGCGGCCGATACCGAGCCAATCGTCGAGCTTCATGTCGCGGCGGCGCGAGCAGACGGACTCGCCAAGATGAACGATCTCCACCGGCCAGCCGGCGGCCTCGCGGTAGAAGTCGGCGTAGCGCTCGCGGGTCCAGTAGAACAGCACCGGGCCCAGCGATAGCTGCAGCGTAGGGGAAGTCGACATGCCGTACTCCTATTTCCAGCGGCGTTCGTAGGCGCCCAGGGTGGTGGTGGCGCCCTCGGAAACTTCGCCGAGGCCGGCCATCCAGGCGGGATCGGGGTGGAAGCGCTCCGGCGTTCGCTCGAGGCGATCCAGCGCCTGGCGCCAGATCCCGGCGACCTTCGATACGTAGGCCGGGCTGCGCTGACGACCCTCGATCTTCACCGCGCTGATACCCAGCTCGCGCAGCTCGGGAAGCAGCTCCAGGGTGTTGAGGCTGGTGGGCTCCTCGATGGCATGGTAGGTCTCGCCGCCCACTTCGAAGCGTCCCTTGCACAGGGTGGGGTAGCCGGCCCGCTCGCCCTCGCCGTAGCGGTCGATCAGCACGCCGTTCAAGCGCGATTCCAGCCCTTCGGGGGTTTCCTCCCAGCGCACGTGGGCCGCCGGCGAGCAGACTCCGCGGGTATTGGGGGATTCGCCGGTGAGATATGACGACAGATAGCAGCGCCCCTCGGCCATGATGCACAGGCTGCCGAAGGCGAACACCTCGAGTTCCACCGGGCTCTGCTTGGCCAGGTCGCGCACCTGGGTGATGGAGAGTACCCGCGGCAGCACGGCGCGCTTGATGCCGAACTGGTCGTGGTAGAAGCGCAGGGCCTCGTGACTGGTGGCCGAGCCCTGCACCGAAAGATGGCGGGCAAGATCGGGGTGGCGCCGGGCGGCATAGTCGAGCAGCCCCATGTCGGCCATGATCAGGGCGTCGACGCCGAGCTCGGCGGCCTGGTCCACGGCGCGGGTCCACTGGTCCCAGCCGTCGGGCTGCGGATAGGTATTGATGGCGCAGAATACCCGCTTGCCACGGGCATGGGCGTACTCGATGCCTTCACGGGCGCGCTTGTCGGTGAAGTTGAGGCCGGCGAACTGCCGGGCATTGGTGGCATTCTGGAAGCCGAAGTAGACGGCATCGGCGCCTTCATCCACCGCCCGCTTCAGGGCCGGCAGGTTGCCGGCCGGGCAGACGAGCTCCATGTCGCTCTCCTCGCAGTCTGGGTAAACCCGACCATGCTAGTCGACTACCGGAAACACTCTTTTGATACGGGTCATGGCGAGGCGAAGTTGGCGGCGAATGAAGGCCTTGGCGCCCTGGTTCACCAGGGCGCACTGCGATCAGGCCGCGTCGAGGGGCCGTGAAGGGCCGAAGTGCTCGAAATGGCGGCGACTTTCGTCGACGCCGAGCTCCGCCAGGGCCTGATCCACCGCACACATGAAGCCCTGAGGCCCGACGAAGTAGCAGCGCGGCTTGCCCTGCGGTAGGTAACGCTCGAGGAACTCACGGTCGATACGTCCGATATGGTCGGCGGCGTTGCCTCGCTCGTGAACCGATACGCTCGTGAGCCGGTCCGGGTATTGCCGCTCCAGCGCGGCGATGTCGTCACGAAAGGCGTGGTGTTCGGCGTCCAGGGCGGCGTGCAGGTAGACCACGCGCCGTCCCTGAGTCAGCGCCTGTTTGGCCAGCGGCAGCATCGGGGTCTGCCCTACGCCGCCGCTGGCCAGCAGCAGCGGCTCGTCGCCCTCTGCGAGAATCAGGTCGCCGGCCGGGGGCAGCAGCTCCACGCTTTCGCCGACTTTCAGGGTGTCATGAAAATGACGGCTGACACGGCCCTCGGCCTCGCGCTTGATCGAGATCCTGTAGCTGCGGCCATTGGGTATGTCGGAAAGACTGTAGTGGCGGTAGACCGGCTCGCCCTCGATGGTGAGACGAACGCCGATGTACTGGCCGGGCTGATGCTCGGCGACGGGGCCGCCATCCTCGGGCTCCAGCACGAAGGAGCGAATCACTGCGCTCTCCTGGCGGGTCGCGGCGATACGGAAACGGCGCAGTCCGCGCCAGCCGCCGGGCTGCCGGGCGAAGCTGGAGTAGCGCTGCTCCTCCAGCTCGATCAACAGGCCGGCCAGCTCGTCATAGAGTGCACCCCAGGCCGCGGCGATTTCCGGCGTGAGGGCATCACCCAGTACTTCGCCGATGGCGGCCATCAGGCATTCGCCGACGATGGGGTATTGATCCGGCTGAATACCCAGCGACACGTGTTTCTCGACGACGATGCCAAGCACTTCCCGCGCCCTGGCGGCATCCTGACGCAGCTGTACGTAGGCCAGCACGGCACCGGCCAGGGCACGCTGCTGGGCACCGCTCTGCTGGTGGGCGGCGTTGAACAGCGAGGCCACGTCGGGGTAGCGCGCGAACATCAGCGGGTAGAAGCGCTGGGTAATGGCGTCGAGGTGCTCTGCGACCACCGGGGCGGTGGCTTCGATGAGCTGCTCCTGCTGCTGGGTGAGCATGCGTCTCTCCTTCGTCTGGGGGGATTTATAATATGCATATAAAATACATCTTTAAATCCACGCCATCCTGAGGCGCATTGTCGCGGTGCTGAGGCTGGCCCGGTTCAGGAACTTCGGATTAGCGACTAGAGGACCCAGACCAGGGCCAGCAACACTCCCCAGGCCATCAGGCCGAAGGCGATCACCATGTAGGTTGCCGACATCACCATCACGTCGGCCTCTTCGCGCTCGGCTAGTGCCTGCAGGCCGTGATAGATCAATCCGCACGAGATCATGAGTGCCAGCAGCACGCCGCTGACGATGAAGAGCATGTCGGCAACGAACAGCGTGAGCGCAGAGAACCACAGCGGCAGCGGCACCATGGCGGCGAGCAGATAGGCATCGTGCAGCGAGAGCTTCAGGCGGTGGGAGCTCGCTACGCCGTGGATCAGCCAGCCCATGATCAGGAAGGTGATCAGCTCGGCACTGAGCAGTATCGGGGCGATCAGTTCCCAAGGTCGTTTGGCCAGGCCCGGTAGCAGGGCGTCGCCGTGTCGATGGATGGCGTAGTACAGCATCACCGGTGGCAGCAATGACAGCGGCAGCACCACACGCAGGATCAGGGCATTGAGGGAAGGGCGCTGACGCCGCAGCTGCTGCCAACCGCCCTCATGGGTGAAGGGCAGTTGCAGGATATGGTTGATGTCCATCAAGGGGCTCTCGCGTCAGGGAAAATATTATAATTTTCCTTGGTTTAGCCGCGAGGCGAGAGCCTGTCAAGATCGCGCGCTCAGAGGCCGATGCGATGCGCCCGATTGGTGAAGAATATGCCGCTGGGCGACTGCGCCGGCAATCGCGCCAGTTCCTCGAAGGTGCGCGTGTCGTAGACCACCACCTGGTTGCTGTCGCGGGCGGAGATCCAGATGTGCTCGCCACGGGGAGTGAACTCCTTGTGCAGGATCGATTCGCCCGGCGACAGGGTCTGGATCACCTCCAAGGTCTGGGTATCGATCACCTGCACTTTGTCATTGAGCGGGTGGGCGAAGGTCACCCACACCTGGCGCTCGTCGGGGCGGCTCATGACGAAAATCGGCTGGCCGTGCACTTCGATACGCTGGGTCAGCGACCAGTCCCGGGTATCTGCCACCAGTACCTCGTTGCGTCCAACAGCGGGGAAGAAGGCCTGGTCGCCGGCCATGGCCCAGCCTTCGAGGTGGGGCATCTTGTACACCGGCAGGCGCTGCTCGCCCTGGCCATAGTCGGGCAGTATGCGCTGTACGCCGTTTTCCGGGTGCCACAGGTCGAGCAGGGCCATGCCGTCCTCGCCGAACAGGCCGGCAATATAGTAGCGGCCATTGGCGGTGATCAGGGCGTCATAGGGCATGCTGCCCACGTCGCGGTACTTGGTCAGCTCGGGTTCAGGCGTGGACATGTCCAGGGTCCAGATTTCGCCCGCCTCGAACAGGCTGAAAACGAAGACGTTGCCCGGTACGTCCACCACGCCCACCACCTTGGCCTGGGCGCTGCTGCCATCGGGACGTTCATAGGTGGCCGGCACGTCGATCACCAGCTCCATGGTCTCGGTGTCGAAGACCTTCACCCCGCCCGGCTCGTAATTGCCCACCGCCACGAAGCGGCCGTCCTGAGAGATGGCGCCGCCAATGCTGTTGCCGCCCTGGATGATGCGTCCGTCGATCTCGCCGGTGAGCAGGTCGAGGCGCGTCAGGCCACCGTCGCGACCGAAGACGAAGGCGCGGCGCGCGTCGCGGGTGAACTTCACCGAGGCGTGGGAGAGATCGCCGAAGCCTTCGATATGGCGCAGCACCGACTTGTGGGTGGTATCGACCAGCGCCACGCTGCCGGTGGCCCGCTCGATGACCACGCCGAGGTCGCCGGTTCCGCGCAGCTCCCCGTTCAAGGCGGGGGTCTCGGCCAGGGCCTGACTGGTGGAAAGCAGGGCCAGGGCGCCGGCGGCAAGCAGTGTCTTCAGCGAGTAAGGAATAGGCATGACGAGTCTCCGGGATCAATCTGTTGCAGCGTCTTCAGGCGGTTGTCGGTACGCAGATGCTCCGCCAGCCAGCGTGCTTCAGCGTCGCTGAGCAGGGCCTTCCAGCCGGGCATGGCGCTGCCGGGGATACCGTATTGAATGATGTGGGCGAGCGCCTCGACGCTGAAGCCTTCCATGCGATCGCGCGGCAGTGCCGGGCCGAGCCCGCCGCGCAGGGTCATGCCGTGGCAGGAACCGCAGTCCTGGTAGAGCAGGGTTTCCAGCTCGGCCTGCCGCTGGGGGTCGAGGGTTTCCTCGCCGGGCTCCGCCATGGCGGCGGCCGGGAGTAGCAAGCCAAGAAGCAGGAGCAGGGCCGGCAGATGCATGAGAAGCCTCACGATGCAGCGAAAGAAAGCGTTTGCCGTGCCCAAACGGGGCGCAGCGTTCACGCAGTGTTGCGCCCTGACCTCGCCGTTGTTTTGACGAGTGTCAATGCCACGGCAAGTAGAGGCGCTGGGGGCACCATAAAGGCATTTTGGAAATACCTCTTTTGACTTGCGTCAACGCCAGTGCCGATGGCCGCTTTCAGGACTGATGTCGCATGTAAGATACCGCTTAAGATCATGCTTCCAACGTCCTGCCTGGAAACCGCCCATGGCTGCACTCGACGAACTCGACCGTCACCTCATCGATGCCTTTCAGCGCGGCCTGCCGCTCTGCGAGCGTCCCTTTGCCGCCATGGCCGAGCGTGTGGGAGCGAGCGAGGCGCAAGTGATCGAGCGCCTTCAGGCCCTGCAGCAGTGTCAGGTTCTGAGCCGGGTAGGGCCGGTCTTCGACCATGCCCGGGCCGGTGCCAGCCTGCTGGCGGCGGTGGCGGTACCCGAGGCCGAACGCGATCGCGTGGCTGAGGTGATCAATCGCTCGCCGGGGGTCAATCACAACTATGCACGTGAACACGACTACAACCTCTGGTTCGTGATGACCGCCCCCGACGAGCGTCGGCTCGAGGCGCGGCTCGAGGCGCTGGAAGAGGAGCTGGGCGCTCCGCTGCTGCGCCTGCCCATGGTCGAGGGGTTTCACATCGACCTCGGCTTCCCCATCCCCTGGGCCGAACTGGAGGCGTCATGAACAGCCTTTCGATGGCTTCCATCTCTCCCCACGAAGATTCTGCTACGCAGCGGCTTCGGGCGCTGCTGGAGCGCGGCCTGCCGCTGACCGCACGCCCCTGGCAGGCGTTGGCCGAGCAGTGCGGCATGAGCGAAGGCGAGGTGCTGGCCTGGGTCGAGCGCTGGCAGCGCGAAGGCCTGATCAAGCGCATGGGACTGGTGGTCAAGCACCACGCCCTGGGCATTCGCGCCAATGCCATGGTGGTGTGGGACCTGCCCGATGACGTCGTGGCCGAGGTAGGGCGGCGCCTTGCCGAGGAGCCTGCGGTGACGCTCTGCTATCGGCGCCCGCGGCGCCTGCCCGACTGGCCCTACAACCTGTTCTGCATGATCCACGGCACCCGGCGCGAGCGCGTGCTGCGGTCGCTGGACGAAATCGTCCAACGTCAGGGTCTGCAGCAGATACCCCACCGTGTGCTGTTCAGCCTCAAGGCCTACAAGCAGTGCGGCGGACGCTACACCCGGGAGGAGCAGTCATGAGCCTTGCACGGACCCAGCGGCCCGAGCCGGCCGAGTTGGACAGCGCCGATCGGCGCATCATCAACCGCCTGCAGGATGGGCTGCCGCTGGTCGAGTCGCCCTATGCCGCCGTGGCTGCGGAGATTTCGCTTTCCGAAGGGGAGCTGCTCTACCGCCTCGAGCGTCTGCTGGAGGCCGGAGTGCTGAGCCGATTCGGCCCCATGTACCACGCCGAGCGGTTGGGCGGCGGGCTGACCCTGGCTGCGCTGGAAGTCCCGGAGGCCGATTTCGAGCGAGTCACCGCGGCGGTCAACGCCTTTCCCGAGGTGGCCCACAACTACCGTCGCGAACACCGCCTCAACATGTGGTTCGTGCTGGCCACCGAGACCCCCGAACGTATCGGTGAAGTGATCGCGGCGATCGAGGCCGCCACCGGCCTTACGGTATTCAACATGCCCAAGCAGGAGGAATTCCATGTCCGTCTCCACCTGCCCGTCTGAGCCGCGGGAAGCCACCGTCGACTCCGATGGTCTGGACGATCTCGACCGCGCCCTCATCGTCGCCACCCAGGCGGGCTTGCCGCTGGTGCCGGACCCCTGGGGTGCGGTGGGCAAGCCCCTTGGCCTCGATGGCAACGAGGTACGCCTGCGCATGCAGCGCATGCAGGCGAGCGGGGTGATCCGCCGTGTCGCTGCGGTGCCCAATCACTACCGGCTCGGCTACGTGGCCAACGGCATGACCGTATGGGACGTGGACGACGCCCACATCCAGCGGCTGGGACGCGAAGTGGCGGCCATCCCCGGCGTCAGCCACTGCTACCGACGCCCGCGCCACCTGCCTGAATGGCCTTACAACCTGTTCGTGATGCTGCATGGGCGCAGCCAGGCCGAGGTCGAGCGTCAGGCCGAATCGCTGCGTGAACTCCTCGGCGACGCCTGCCGCGACCACCGCATTCTTTACAGCTCCCGCATTCTCAAGAAGACCGGCCTGCGGCTTGCACGCCGGCCCGGTCCGCCGCGCTGAGCCTGCGCCGCGCCAGAGGAGGTTTCTTATGTTCCGCGTTACCCGCTACGTCAAGTCGCTGCTGGAGCCCACGCCAGTGCCACCGGCCCACAAGCCCCCCGGGCCGGTGGTGATCTGGAATCTGATTCGGCGCTGCAACCTGACCTGCAAGCACTGCTACACGGTGTCGGCGGACATCGACTTCAAGGGCGAGCTCACAACCGAGGAGGTCTTCACCGTTCTCGACGACCTCAAGCGGTTCCGGGTGCCGGCGCTGATTCTTTCCGGCGGCGAGCCGCTGATGCGCCCGGACATCTTCGAGATATCCCAGCGTGCTCGGGAGCTCGGCATCTACACCGGGCTCTCCACCAACGGCACACTGATCGACGAGAGCAACATCGCGCAGATCGCCGAGTGCGGCTACGACTACGTAGGCATCAGCATTGACGGCCTCGAAGCCACCCATGATGAGTTCCGTCGCCGCAAAGGGGCGTTCCGCGAGTCGATGCACGCCGTCAAGCTGTGCAAGCAGCACGGCATCAAGGTGGGGCTGCGCTTCACCCTGACGCAGCAGAACTACGAGCAGCTCGACGACATCCTGGCGCTGATCGACGAGCACGACGTCGACAAGTTCTACCTCTCTCACCTCAACTACGGCGGACGCGGCCATCGCCACCGCAAGCAGGACGCCTGGTATCAGATGACCCGCGATGCCATGACCCGGCTGTTCGACCACTGCCGGGCCGAGCTCGAGCGCGGCGTGGAGCGTGAATACGTCACCGGTAACAACGATGCCGATGGCCCCTTCCTGCTGATGTGGGCTCGCGAGCACTTTCCCGATCAGGCCGAGGAGCTGGAACGCCGCCTGATCAACTGGGGCGGCAACGCCTCGGGTGAACACATCGCCAACATCGACAACCTGGGCACGGTGCACCCGGACACCTTCTGGTGGGACCACGACCTCGGCAACGTGCGTCAGCAGCCGTTCTCCGAAATATGGAGCAACACCCAGGATGCGCTGATGCAGGGCTTCCGCCAGCGCCCGCGTCCGCTCAAGGGGCGCTGCGGCGATTGCCGTTATCTGGCCATTTGTAACGGCAATACCCGGGTACGCGCGTGGAAAGTCACTGGCGACCCCTGGGAAGAGGACCCCGGCTGCTACCTCAGCAACGAGGAGATCGGTGTGGACAAGAGCCGACAGCGGCGCGTGGCGGCAGCCTATGACGCCATCCAGAGCGTCGAGCTCTAGGCCGACAACATAATTCAAATGAGTGACGCTTCGGGGAGAGGCCGACCATGACAACACACCGTCAATCGAGACATATGAGCTTCGACCTCGACGAGGCGCCGCTGGCGCCCGGCGAAGTCGCCATCGTCGGCGCCGGCCCCGGCGATCCCGGTCTGCTGACCCTGCGCGCCCTGTCGCTGTTGCAGCAGGCCGACTGTCTGGTCTTCGACCGCCTGGTATCCGAGGAAGTGCTGGCGCTGGCCCGCCCCGAGGCGGAACGCTACTACGTGGGCAAGGCCTCGAGCCATCATTCGCTGCCCCAGGAGGAGACCAATGCCCTGCTGGTGAGGCTGGCGCAGGAAGGCCGGCGCGTGCTGCGGCTCAAGGGCGGCGACCCCTACATCTTCGGCCGTGGCGGCGAAGAAGCCGAGTACCTGATCGAATACGGCGTCGGCTTTCGTGTGGTGCCGGGCATCACTTCGGCCTCGGGCTGCTCCAGCTATGCAGGCTTCCCGCTCACCCACCGCGATTACGCCCAGAGCGTGACCTTCGTCACCGGTCACGCCAAGGCCGACGGTGAGCTGACGCTGGATTGGGCCGCCCTTGCGGTGCCCCACCATACGGCGGTGTTCTACATGGGCCTGGCCAATGCGACGCTGATCAGCCGCGAGCTGCAGCGCCACGGCCTGCCGGCGGATCATCCCGTGGCACTGGTGGAGCGTGGCACCACCCCGGGACAGCGCAACGTCTTCGCCACCCTGGGCGACCTGGTGGAAACGATCGAACGCGAGGCGCTCAAGCCGCCGACCCTGATCGTGGTGGGCGAAGTGGTACGCCTGGCCGACACACTGGCCCCCGGCATGACGCGCCTCTCCCGTACCGATGTCGATATGGAGCCCGCTTTGGCGATGGGGAGGGTGGCACTGTGAAAACCACCAGACTGCTTCTCGGCGCTCTGCTCGGCCTGTCCATGCCCGCCCTGCCGGCGCTTGCCGACGAGCCCGATGCCAACGTGCTCTACAACCACCACTGTGCCATCTGCCACGGCGTGAGCCGGCTGGGTGGCATCGGTCCGGCGCTGTTACCGGACAACCTTTCGCGGCTCAAGCGCGGCGAGGCCATCGAGGTGATCCGCGATGGCCGCGTGGCAACCCAGATGCCGGCATACGGGGAGCTGCTCGGCGAAGCCGAGATCGCCGCCCTGGCCGAGTGGATATTCGAGGCGCCGGACGTCGAACCGAGCTGGACCGACGAGGACATCCTGGCCAGCCACGTGGTCAACCACGCCTACGGCTCACTGCCTGACGAACCGGTATTCGAGGTCGAGGATCTCAAGAATCTGTTCCTGGTGGTGGAGATCGGCGATCACCACGTCAGCCTGCTCGACGGCGACAGGTTCGAGCGCATCACTCGCTTCCCCAGCCGCTATGCGCTGCACGGCGGGCCCAAGTACACCCCGGACGGCCGCTACGTGTTCTTCGGCTCCCGCGACGGCTGGGTCACCAAGTACGACATCTACAACCTCGAGGTCACCGCCGAGGTTCGCGCCGGTATCAACATGCGCAATATCGCCGTCTCCGCCGACGGCAACTACGTGCTCGCCGGCAATTACCTGCCCCATACGCTGGTGTTGCTGGATGCGCGTAACCTCGAGCTCATCGCCAGTATCCCGGTGGAAGGCCTCAACGGTGACACCTCGCGGGTCAGCGCCGTGTACACCGCGCCGCCGCGTAACAGCTTCGTCGCCGCCCTGCGCGACATTCCCGAGGTGTGGGAGATCCGCTGGCCCGAGGAGCGGGCCGACGGCGACGAGACCATCGTCGGCGATTTTGCCCTGCACCGCATGGAGGCGCCGGACTATCTCGACGATTTCTTCTTCGACATGGAGTACCGCTACCTGGTGGGTGCCGCTCGCGGGGGCCAGGGCGGCCAGGTGTTCGACATGGACGATGAGGTCAAGGTTGCCGACCTGCCGCTGGAGGGCATGCCGCACCTGGGTGCCGGTATCACCTGGGAGCTGGACGGCCGCCGGGTGATGGCGATCCCGCACATCGACAAGGGACAGGTCTCGGTATTCGACATGACCGACTGGTCGCTGATCACCCATATCGAGACCGACGGCCCCGGCTTCTTCATGCGTAGCCACGAAAACTCGCCCTACGCCTGGGTGGACGTCTTCTTCGGCCCCAATCACGACCGCATCCACGTGATCGACAAGCAAACGCTGGAGATCGTCGAGACGCTGATCCCCGAACCGGGCAAGACCGCCGCCCACGTGGAGTTCGACCGCCGCGGCGAGACCCTGCTGCTAAGCATCTGGGACGACGACGGCTACCTGCTGTGGCTCGATGCCAACACCTTGGAAGAGCTGGGCCGCATGCCGATGAAGCGTCCCTCGGGCAAGTACAACGTGTGGAACAAGACCCAATACGAAGAAGGCACCAGCCATTAGTAAGCATTGGCTTGGTGGCCATTAAAAAGAAGCATTCTTGATACGGGTCATGAAGGCGCCCGGCGCGAATCGCCATAATGGATTCGTCCAACCATTCAAGTCGGGTATGCCGCCATGAACAACGCTTCTCCCGCTCCTCGTCAATCGCGCCTCCCCTTGGCGCGGTTGGCGTTTCGCCCCTTCTTCCTGCTGGCATCGCTGTTCAGCGTGCTGGCGATGGTGGTGTGGTTCGCGTTCTGGCACGGCGATATCCTGCTGCGCCCCCACGGCGGGCTGATGTGGTGGCACCAGCACGAGATGATCTTCGGTTTCGGCGCCGCCGTGGTGGTCGGTTTCCTGCTTACCGCGGTACAGAACTGGACCGGCAGGAAGAGCGTGAGCGGTGCACCGCTGCTCGCCCTGGTGGCGCTGTGGTTGGCGGCCCGGCTTCTGCTGGCATTTCCCGTGGGGCTACCGACATGGTTGTTGATCGCCCTGGACGTGGCGTTTCTGCCGCTGGCGGCCTTGATCATGGCGCGCCTGGTGCTGGCAGCGAAGCTGTGGCGCAATCTGATGTTCGTGCCGGTGCTGCTGCTGCTGACCGGGGCCAACCTGGCCATGCACCTTGGCGTGGCGCTGGGCAGGTTCGAGCTTATCCGTGAAGGTGGCTATCTCGGCGTGCTGCTGATCGCGGTGCTGATGGTGCTGCTGGGTGGGCGCGTGATTCCCTTCTTCACCTCGCGCAAGCTGGGGCGGCCGCAGCCGGCCCCGATTCCCCTATTGGAGAAGGTGACCGTGCTGTCGATGGCCGCCGTAGTGCTGCTGCAGTTGGCAGTGCTGCTGGGTGTGGCCGTACCCGCTGCGCTGCTGGCTGTCGTCATGCTGGTGGCGGCAGCGACCAGCCTGGTGCGTCTGGCGCGCTGGGAAGGCCATCTCACTCTGCGCGAGCCGCTGCTGTGGGGCCTGCACCTCAGCTACGCCTTCGTGCCGCTCGGTCTGACGATGTGGGCGATGGCGCTGTTCGGCGCCTTCCGCGTCGAACTGGCCCTGCATGCGCTGGCCATCGGCGGCATCGCCGCGATGATGCTGGCCATGATGGCGCGGGTGTCGCTGGGGCACACCGGCCGGGAAATTCGCACACTGCCGGGGATCGGCGTGGGGCTTGCGCTGATGTTTGCCGGCGCCCTGCTGCGTGCGCCGGTGCTGGCCGTTTTCCCGCAGATCACCCACTGGACCTACAACCTGAGCATCATCTTCTGGTGTATCGCCTATCTCATCTTCCTGTTTCACTATACGCTGCCGCTATTGAGCGCCCGCGTAGACGGCCAAGAGGGATGACCGGAGCCACCCGATGATCGAGCACTATTCATTGATCAAGCACCTGCACATGACCACGGCGGTACTGAGTATTCTTTTCTTCATCGTCCGCGCCTGGTGGTCGGTGCGCGAGATCACGCTGCTGCAGCGGCGCTGGGTCAGGGTCCTGCCCCACGTCAACGATACCCTGCTGCTGCTGCTGGGCATTACCTTGATGACCATGCTCTCCATGTGGCCGCATCAGCATCCGTGGCTGGCCGCCAAGCTGCTGGGTCTGCTGGGCTACATTCTGCTCGGCACCGTGGCGATCAAGCGCGGGCGTACCCCGATGACGCGGGGCCTGGCCGCCTTGGCCGCCATCGTCGTGTTCGTCTACATCATGGGTACGGCGATGACCAAGGACCCCCTGTTTTTCGTGATGCTCCGATAGGCGCCTGGACGGTGGGCTTTTCCCGGCGTGTCGAGCTTCTATACTGAAGGCCCGAGAAGACATTCACGAGAAAGAGGAAAACCGCATGGCCAATCAAGATCTTCCCTCCGGCGCCGGCAAGGTGGCGGATGAATATCCCGACGTGTGGCGGGCCTTCGCCTCGCTGGGGAAGGCGTGTGCCGAAGCCGGCCCGCTGGACGATCGCA
The DNA here is from genome assembly GCF_057473365.1 of Halomonas sp. TH-94. Classification (NCBI taxonomy): domain Bacteria; kingdom Pseudomonadati; phylum Pseudomonadota; class Gammaproteobacteria; order Oceanospirillales; family Halomonadaceae; genus Halomonas; species Halomonas sp. TH-94. The sequence continues at coordinate 46,444 of NZ_JBYCKL010000001.1, read as the reverse complement.
CGCGGCGCCTGGTCAAGCTGGCCCTGGCCGTGGGTGGCGGTTCGGAAGGCGCGGTGCATTCCCACATGCGTCGCGCCATGGATGAGGGCATCGAACCCGAAGCCTTGAAGCAGGTTGCGATGCTGGCGATTCCTACCCTGGGGCTGCCGGCGGGCGTGGCGGCGTTGACCTGGATCGAGGACATCACCGACGCCAAGAAGTAAACGACTGCGGGCGGGCCTGCTGCGGCCCGCCATGCGACATTCCGCCACTCTCCACCGCCCTTGAAATCCCGCTGTTCCCACCGTTCTTTACCCGCGATTTGACGAGGGTCAATGCCGCTCTCATCCCTGAGTTGTACTCTTAACATGCATTGAAGATGCTTGTTTTAGGGGTGGGGCTCGCCGACTTCGGTCGCAGGTCCCTGAAGTGTCACCAGCGAGGGGGAAAGGCCCATGACCGAAGGCCTCACCAAGGCGGCGGCCCGTAATATCTTTTACGGCGGCTCGCTATTCTTTTTCCTGCTGTTTGCCGCTCTCACGGCTCACAGTCATTTCTATATCGTCAACACCTCGACCCAGCCCTTGACGGACACCGTTCGCCTGGGCAAGCACGTATGGGAAGAGCACAACTGCATCAACTGTCACACCATTCTCGGCGAAGGCTCCTATTTCGCTCCCGAAGTCGGGAACGTCTGGACCCGTTTCGGCGGGCGCGACAACCCCGAGGCCGCTCGCATGGCGCTGACGGCTTGGATGAATGCCCAGCCCACCGGCGCGCCCGGCCGTCGTCAGATGCCGGCACACGACATCAACGACGAAGAAATGGCGGCGCTGATCGATTTCCTGGAGTGGACCGATTCCATCGACACCCAGGGCTGGCCGCCGCACCCGGCAGGCTGATCCGCGTTCCAGGAACCAAGGAGTCGAACCATGAAATACGAAACGCAGAAGGTGGCCTTGCCGTTCTTCATGCTGGCAATGGCACTATTCGCTCTACAGATCATCTTCGGGCTAGCGGCAGCGGCAGCCTATGTGTGGCCGCACTTCATGTCCGAGGCGATGCCCTTCAACATCACCCGTACCAGTCACACCAACCTCTTGATCGTTTGGCTCTTGATCGGCTTCATGGGTAGCACCTACTACCTGATGCCCGAAGAAGCCGAGAACGAGATCTACAGCCCCAAGCTGGCCTACTTCCAGCTGCTGCTGTTCGCCATTGCCGGCGCCGGCGCGCTGATCAGCTACCAGTTCGGCATTCACGAGGGGCGTCACTATCTCGAGCAGCCGCTGTGGTCGAAGCTGTTGATTACCATCTCGTTCCTGATGTTCCTGTTCAACACCAGCCTGACCATGCTCAGGGGCCGCAAGACCGCCATCAACATGGTGCTGATGCTGGGCCTGTGGCTGGCGGCGGTATTCTGGCTGTTCGCCTTCTACAACCCCGACAACCTGGCGCTCGACAAGCTGTGGTGGTGGTGGATCGTGCACATCTGGGTCGAAGGCGTGTGGGAGCTGATCATGGCTTCGCTGCTCGGCTACCTGTTGATCAAGATGACCGGTGTCGACCGCGAGATCATCGAGAAGTGGCTCTACGTCATCGTCGGCCTGGCGCTGTTCTCCGGCCTGCTGGGCACCGGCCACCACTACTACTGGATCGGCACCCCCGGCTACTGGCAGCCGATCGGCAGCATCTTCTCCACGCTGGAAGTGATCCCGTTCTTCGCCATGGTGGTGTTCGCCTTCTACATGTTCTGGAAGGGCAGCCGTAACCACCCCAACAAGGCCGCCATGCTGTGGACCCTGGGCTGTGCCGCCGTGGCGTTCTTCGGCGCCGGCGTGTGGGGCTTCATGCACACCCTGTCGTGGATCAACTACTACACCCACGGCACCCAGATCACCGCGGCCCACGGCCACCTGGCCTTCTACGGCGCCTACGTGATGTTGATCATGGGTATCATCACCTACGCCATGCCGCAGATGCGTCGCGTGCAGCCCTACAACCAGGTGCTCAACATGTGGGCCTTCTGGATCATGACGTCGGCCATGTGGTTCATGACCTTCACCCTGACCTTTGCCGGTGTCGTCCAGACTCACCTGCAGCGGGTATTGGGCATGAACTTCATGCAGGTCCAGGCGCAGCTCGAGCTGTTCTACGTGATGCGCTTCGGCACCGGCATCTTCGTTGCCATCGCCGCCGCCATGTTCTTCTACGCGGTCTTCGGTCCGGCGCGCCAGCAGGTGTCTGCACACGTCAAGCAGCCCTCCATCGTTGCCACCGAGTGAGCCAGTGACGGGGCGGCCTGCCGCCCCGTCCTATTCTCCCCCCTGGAGTTTTCGCCATGTCGCATACCGCTACCGCCACTGCAGCCGTTCATGACCTCGAGCGGGACCTGCCCTACTACGAACCGGTCGGCAACGAGTGCGCGCTGTTCGAGCAGGCGTACCGGCAGCGTCTGCCGCTGCTGCTCAAGGGACCGACCGGCTGCGGCAAGACCCGTTTCGTCAGCCACATGGCGGCCAAGCTGGGCCGTCCGCTGTTCACCGTTTCCTGCCACGATGACCTGACCGCCGCCGATCTCACCGGCCGCTACCTGCTGCAAGGCGGCGAGACCCGCTGGGTCGACGGGCCGTTGACCCGCGCCGTGCGCGAAGGCGGCATCTGCTACCTCGACGAAGTGGTCGAGGCACGCAAGGACGTCACCGTGGTGATGCACCCCCTTACCGACGACCGTCGCATGCTGCCGCTGGAACGTACCGGCGAGCTGCTCGAGGCGCCGGCCGATTTCATGCTGGTGGTCTCCTATAACCCCGGCTATCAGCACATTCTCAAGTCGCTCAAGCCAAGTACCCGTCAGCGCTTCGTGGCGATGTCGTTCGACTTCCCGCCGCCCCGGGTGGAGTGCGATATCGTGGCGCGCGAAAGCGGCCTGTCGCATGAGCGCTGCGCCGCCCTGGTCAACCTGGCCGGTCGCCTGCGTGAACTCAAGGGCCAGGACCTGGAAGAGGGTGTCTCCACCCGCTTGCTGGTCTACTGCGCCACCCTGATCAACGCCGGCATGCCGATCCTCGAAGCCACCCGCGCCACCCTGGTCGAACCGCTTACGGACGACCTGGACGTGCAGGAAGGCTTGATCGAGTCGATTCGCGCCACGTTCGGCTGAGTTCAACCACACTGGCTGCGCTCACAGAGCCTAGCGCCCCTTCCAGGAGTATGACCATGCAATTTCTCGAGCTCGAAGAGTTCGTCGGTCGCCACTGGCATCGCTGGGCCTCCAGCGCGGCCAGCTATCAGCGCTATCCGGAAGCGGCCGTGTCCATGGAGCAGATGCGCCACGTGCTCGGCGTGTTCTTCCGTGCCAGCGGCGGCGAAGCGGGCGTGGAGGTGGCGGCCATCATTGCGCGCAGCTCCCATCACCGCCTCTCGCTGCGCCAGAAGCTGGGCTTCGACGACGAGGCCATCGATCAGGCGCGGCGCGACGAAGAGAACCTGCTGCTGCCGCCGCGGATCGACCTGTTTCCCGATGCCGAGCTGAATCGCGACCTCTACTTCTGGCTGGTCGCTTACCTGGCGGTGGCGCGCAAGCCGGTGCCTCAGCGGGACCCGTTGCGTGACGACCTGTCCCGCTTGCGCGAGGCGGTGCGCGCCCGTGACGCAGCGCTGGCCCGTTTCCCCGGGCTTGCCGAACGCTACCGGCGTTTGAGCCTTGCGCTGCTGCTGGTGCGTCCTGCCCGGCGCCGGTTGCCACCCATGGAGCTGGCATTGGAGCAGACCCTGCGTGTGCTGCTCGGCGAAGAGCAGGAGCTCGAAGGCTGGGCGGCAGCCATGCATCGCGCCGTGGTCGACTCCGAGCCCTGCCTGCAGGGAATTACCGCCCCGCGAGGTTATCGCCCGCCGCTGCCGGTGCCGCTGTGGGGCCAGGTGGTCGCGCTGGGTACCGGCGCGGGGCGCGACGAGAGCCAGGAAGACCCCGAGGAAGGGGAAACCAACAGCGCGCAGACCGTCAGTGACGGCAAGCGCAAGGCCGAGCGCAAGCGCCAGGACCAGACCGAGCGCGACGACCCGCTGATCGCCAATCGCTTCGAGAAGATGCTCTCCTGGACCGAGATGGTGAACCTCAACCGCCTGGTCGAGGACAACGAAGACGAGGAAGCCAAGCGCGCCGCCGAGCAGATGGAGGAGATCATCCTCAGTCCGCACAAGCAGCGAGCAGCGACGCGCATCAAGGTCGACCTCGACCTGCCGCCGGACGAAGCGATGGGTGAGCGACTGCGCGGCAAGCATACCTATCCGGAATGGAACTACCGCAAGCAGATCTACCTGCCCGACCACTGCCTGGTGCATACCGAGCTTGCGAGCGAGGAGGGCGAGCAATGGCAGCCCGATGCCGCCACTCACCGGCGCATCCGCCGCGTACGCCGTGAATTCGAGGCGCTGCGTCCGCGCCGCGAGACCCTACGTGGCCAGTACGACGGCAGCGAACTCGACATGGACGCGGTGATCCGCTCACGCTGCGATCTGGCCGCCACCGGCGAGTCCAGCGACCGGCTCTATCAGGCCACCCGCCAGCAGGCCCGCGACCTCGCGGTATCGATTCTGGTCGACGTGTCGCTCTCCACCGATGCCTGGCTCGAGGACCGTCGCGTGCTCGACGTGGCCAAGGAGGCGCTGCTGGTGCTGGGCCATGGCCTGGCCGGCTGCGGCGACGACTACAGCATTCACTGCTTCACCTCGCACCGGCGCCACAAGGTGTGGGTCAACACCCTGAAGACCTTCGACGAGCCCATGAGCGAGCGGGTATCGCGGCGCGTCTCGGCGCTCAAGCCCGGGCACTACACCCGCATGGGGCCGGCGATCCGCCACGTGACCAAGGAGCTTTCCGAACGCCCCAACCGGCATCGGCTGCTGCTGCTGCTCACCGACGGCAAGCCCAACGACACCGATTACTACGAGGGCCGCTACGGCATCGAGGACACCCGCCGGGCGGTACTCGAAGCGCGCCAGCACGAGGTGCGGGTGTTCGGCGTGACCATCGACAGCGAGGCTCACCAGTACGTATCGCACCTGTTCGGCCGCGGCAGCTATGCCATCGTCAACCGGCCGGAGCACCTGTCGCTGGCGTTGCCGGGTATATATCGCCAGATCATCGGTAATTAGGGAGGGAGTGAAGATGACAGTTAACCGTCCCGCTATCGCACTTGCCCTCGGCCTGCTGGCCGCCTTCGCGGTGATCACCCCGCTGGCCTGGGTGATCAACACCCAGGACTGGGGCATCCTGATGATGTTCGTCGCACCTTTCGCGGTGTACGGACTGATCCGCCTGGCCCGGCGGCTGGCCGAGTGGGCTGGGGTAGGACCACCTCCTCCCACCTACTGATTCCGCCGTCACTACCACGCAAACGGCGCCGCTATCCTCGATAGCGGCGCCGTTTCGTTCATTTCTCTCGAGGACGAAGGCTAGGCTAACTGGGCGACAAGATAGCCGGATGCCACCAGCGCCAGGGTCGCCAGCACCAGCCCGACGAAGGCGCCGCGCCAGGCGGGCGAGGCGTCGGCCAGGCCCAGGTAGACCATCAGCACCCGGTGCGCCTTGAAGAAGGTAGTGGCCAGCAGCAGGCCCGCCGACCACAGCGGCAGGGCGGCCAGACGGGCATCGCCGCCGAGCCGGGCGGAGAGCATGGCGACCAGCGTCAGCCCCATCAGCACCGCCCAGGTAATCAGCAGCCGGCGGGTGGCGGCGTCGCGAAAGGCGTCTTGCATGGCGCGCATGGGCTCACCTCAGCAGGTAGATGATCGGGTAGAGCAGGATCCAGATCAGATCGACCATGTGCCAGAAGGCCGCGGCGGTCTCCACGTTGTCGTGGGAAATGCGCCAGGCCACCAGGGCGATCAGCCCCAGGCCGAACAGCACGTGGGCGAAGTGGAATCCGGTCAGCAGGTAGTAGAAGGTGAAGAAGGTGTTGGTCTCGGGCATCAGCCCCTGGCCGAGCTTGTCGGCGTATTCCACCACCTTGACCACGCAGAACACCACGCCCAGGGCGAAGGCCGCCCCCAGCCACTGGCGGCAACGGTGTATCTTGCCTTGGGTGATGGCCTGCACCGCCAGGGCGGCGAACAGCCCGCTTGTCAGCAGTACCAGGGTGTTGATGCCGCCGGCCACCGGATCTAGCAGCTGCTGGGAGGCATCGAAGACCTCGCGCTCGCCCACACGCAGCCAGGCGAACAGCCCGAAGAAGGCGGCGAATACCACCATTTCACTGAGGATCAGCACCCACATGAGCGGGTTTCCGGGCAGGGCCGAAAGCGGCCCCCAGCCCGGGTTGGGCAGCGGCCGCGGTTGAGCCGTCTCCTGACGATGCGACACTCAGCCCACCGTGGGGTGGGAAGCGCCCTCGAACTCGGCGCGAACGGCTGGGGTGGTGAGCTTCCAGCCGACCCAGGCGAACAGCACCACCAGCACCGTGGCGACCATGATCAACAGCGCCAGGGCGCCGATCAGGCCTGCCACCGGGTCTTCGGGGCCGGTCAGGTTGCCTGCGGCATCGGCCATGAAGCCGAAGGTCAGCGGCGTCAAGGCGGCGCCGCCCAGCACGCCGACAAAGCCGGCACCTACCAGGCCGATGAAGGCCGGCCTGGCCCAGCGGCGGCGCTGCAACAGGGCTACGGAAAGCGCCAGAGTAATGGCGGCACCCACCATCAGCAGACCGGCCACGGTATTGCTGCGCTCGACCAGCCAGGCCACGCCGCCGGTGAGCCCGCCGCTGCCGGTTTCCACGCCGAGCGAAGCGACCAGCGCATCACCCGGCAGCAGCGGTAGCGTGACCAAAGCCAGAACCAGGGCAGAGAAAGCGATGAAGCCCCAGGCGAGACCGGTGACAGCAACCGACCGAGAAGGCGGCAAGCGCAGGGTCGAAGTGGCGGTGTTCATGGGCGTACTCCCGTATTCAGTCTTCCAGCGACACCTTGGCGCCGCCGAACAGCAGGCTGCGTGGGTCGTCGATGGCGCGGTCGTTCAGCAGGCGGTTGATGCCCACTCCGCTGCGGCCGATGGTCCAAGCCAGGCAGGCGGTGAAGAAACCGTAACCCAGCACCCAGGAAGCCCAGGCAGGCGCACCGATCAGCCCCAGCAGGTACCAGGCGGCAAGCGCCGCGGCACCACCCAGGGCGCCCAACCAAAAGGTGCGGATCTGGAACAGCAGATGGCTTTCCACCCAGTCGGCATTGCGGCGGCGGCGAAAGTGGGCGATTAGCACGCCGATGGGCGCGGTGACCACCGCCATGATGCTACCCAGATAGAGCACATAGACCACTGCCGCCAGGCTGCGGCCTCGCGTATCGTGTCGTGCGTCGGTCGCATCGGTTTGTGCATTGGGGTACGAGATGGTGGACATCGCTCCCTCCCGTTGGGTGTGTCGATTGAAAGAAGTATTCGTGCTGACTGTTATGGGCACTATGCCCCGAGCGGTACTGGCAGTCCTTGCCTTGGGTCAAAGCGGGGCCGGTTCGGTGCGGTATTTGCCAGCCCCGCCATAGAAGGGCATCTCGAAAGCCTTTCGGAGCACGGCGACCCCATTCCCACCGCTACCGCCATTCAGCAGCATCTGGAGAATCCCGACTTCGCCGGGTGGGTGTGGGCCGCGGTCGAGATCGACATGACTCCCTATCTGGGTAAGAGTCACAAGATCAACGTTACCCTGCCCGATCTGCTGATCAAGCGCATCGACAGCACCGTAGCGAAGCACGGCGATTACAAGAGCCGTTCCGGCTTCCTGGCCCGTGCTGCGCTGCATGAACTCGAGCGTCACGCTCAATAAAGCCTAGCCCTGACAACACCCCACCAAAAAAAGCGGCGACCGAAGTCGCCGCCCTTTGATGAAGCCTAACATAAACCCAGCCGGCTCAACCCTGCTGCGGCTTGGCCTGGGTTGCGGCCAGTTCCTGCTCTTCGATCATGCGGTCTACCGAGGAGACGTAGTACTCCTCGTCGAACGCGCCTTCCGGCTCCTTCAGCCAGATCAGGCAGATCAGCCAGCTGAGGAAGGCGCCGCCGGCGATGATGTAGAAGAACTGGGTCGGGGTGACGAAGGTGAAGATGGTCAGGTAGACCACCGCCCCCACGTTGCCGTAGGCGCCGGCCATGCCCGAGATCTGCCCGGTGATGCGGCGCTTGATCGAGGGGATGATGCCGAAGGTGGCACCCTCCGCCCCCTGCACGAAGAAGGAGGTGAAGATGGTGATGGCAATGGCGATGATCAGCGGCCAGTTGGAGTTGAGCAGGGCCATCAGCACGAAGCCGATACCGATGCCGAACATGTAGCTGAGCATGACGAAGCGGCGGTTGCCCATGCGGTCCGATACCAGGCCGCCCATGGGGCGCGCCACCAGGTTGACGAAGGCGAACGAGGCGGCGATCAGGCCTGCGGCGGCGGCGGTCAGCCCCCAGGTTTCCTCGAAGAACATCGGCAGCATCGAGACTACCGCCAGCTCGGCGCCGAAGTTGGCGAAGTAGGTGCTGTTGAGCGCGGCCACGCTGCTGAAGGAGTACTTGTCGTCCTCCGGCACGCCCTTCTTGAGGATGGGAATATTGACCCGCAGGATCTGCACGACTTGATAGATGACCACTGCGGCGATGACCAGGTAGCAGATCAGCGCGCCGGTTGAAGAGAGGTAGCCCATGCCCTCGATGCGCCACACCAGAATGGCCAGACAGCCCACCAGCGGGATGGTCCACAGGATCAGCATGATCATGTCGCGCCAGGAGCTCACTTCCATGGCCATGGCCTTGCGCGACTTGCGGTGAGCGCGGGCATCGGGGCCGTCGGTGATGGCGAACCAGTAGAAGACACCGTAGGCCGCCATCACCAGCGCGCTGATGCCGATGGCGTAGCGCCAGCCGTCGGCGCCGCCGAACATGGTCAGGGCAATGGTGGGCAGGGTCATGGCGGCCACGGCGGAGCCGAAGTTGCCCCAGCCGGCGTAGAAGCCCTCGGCGAAGCCGATGTCCTTGGGCTTGAACCACAGCGCGGTCATGTGAATGCCGACCACGAAGCTGGCACCGATGGAGCTGAGGATCAGGCGTGAGATCAGCAGCTGCGACATGGTGTTGCCGAAGGCGAACACCAGCGCCGGAACCGCCATGGAGACCATCAGCACCGAGAACACCCGGCGCGGGCCGAAGCGGTCGAGCGCCATGCCGACGATGATACGTGCCGGTATGGTCAGCGCCACGTTGACGATGGCGAACAGGCGGATATCGTCGCGGGTCAGCCAGTCGACGCTCTTGAGCATGCTCGATGCCAAGGGCGCCATGTTGAACCACACGTAGAAGGTGATGAAGAACGCAATCCAGGTCAGGTGCAGGGCCCTGATCTCCGGACTGCGGAACTTGAAGACGGCGGACACTTTCATGGTCGTATCATCCTGAAGAGAAAGCGAAATTAGCCACGCGTGACGGAGTCGCCGTCAGGGGCTGGGCAGGATAAGCAGCGGACACTCGACGCGCCGGGCCAGAAACGAGCTGACCTTGCCGAAGGTCATGTAATCGAGTTCGTCGACGAAATAGCTCAGCGACTGGGCGATGATGCCGCCGTCGGGCTTGCTGCTGTGGCGGGCGATGACCAGCACGTCGGGCTCATGTTTCTGGGTGGCGCGCAGCAGCATCTTGCGGGCATCGCCTTCGGCCAGTACCCAGTCGACCTCGAAGCCCTCCTGGTGGGCGAAGTCGGCGCCCTCCTTGAGCGCGGCCTTCATCTCTTCGTAGCCCTGCTGAAAGAGCGACTCGTTGGCATCGGTGGAGTCGCCGGGGTTTTCCGCCACGCCGACCAGAATCAGCGTGGGGGCATTGCAGCGAAACAGGCTGACGGTCTGTGCCAGGGCCAGCTTGGCGTTACGCGAGCCGTCATAAGCGATCATGACTTTCATGACATCCCTCCGCAGAAGGCAAGGTAAGGGGTGTGCTTCGGCGTGTTGCCGAAGCACGGACGACGGCGTCAGGGATTTTTGATGTCGGCGCCAGAGCGCAGGTAGAACCACCAGTTGATCACCAGACACACCGCGTAGAAGATCGCGAAGCCGTACATGGCGAGCTCGGGGGTGCCGGCACGGATCTGGCCGCCCATCACCACCGGGGCGATGAAGGCGCCGTAGGCGGCCACGGCGGAGGTCCAGCCCAGTACCGGGCCCTTCTGCTGGGCGTCGAAGATCACGCCGATGCTGCGGAAGGTGGAGCCGTTGCCGATACCGCTGGCGGCGAACAGGATCACGAACAGCAGCATGAACAGGGCGAAGTAGCTGTTGGGGTCGGTGGAGTTGTAGGCCAGCATCATCACGTAGCCGGTCACCGCCGATGCCACCACCATGACCACCGAGATCACCTGAGTGACGATGGAACCGCCCACCTTGTCGGAGATCCAGCCGCCGAAGGGGCGGATCAGGGCGCCGACGAAGGGCCCGATCCAGGCCCAGGTCAGGGCGCTGGGGCCGTCGGGGTTGACCACGCGAGTCACGCTGCCGTCGGCGGCCACTTCCATCATGTTGCCGAAGATGACGTTGATCGACAGCGGCAGTGCCGCGGAGAAGCCGATGAACGAACCGAAGGTCAGGATGTAGAGCACCGTCATCGACCAGGTGTGCTTGTTCGAGAAGATGGCGAACTGCTTCTGGATGTTGGGCTTGATGTCGCCGGGAATCATGCGCATCAGGCCCAGGGTCAGCAGGATGGTGACCGGCAGGGCGACCCACATGCCCAGCCACTGCAGCGTGACGATACCCACCACGGTGGCGACGATGCCCACGCCGTAGAGGCCGAGGATCTTGCCGAAGGCTTGCAGCGGCGTGCCGGGGTTGGGGGTGATGGTGCGCAGGTTGTTCATGCCGAACCAGCCGAGGAAGGCCAGCGGGATGAGGAAAACCAGCCAGATGAAGCCGGCGTTCTGGATCCAGGTCTCGGTGCCGGCCTCGATGCGGCCGATCAGGGTGCCGCTGGAACTCTGTAGCTCCATCGAGCCGCCGGCGATGGCGCCGAAGATTCCCACGGTCATGACCAGCGGGATCAGGATCTGCATGGAGGTGACGCCGAAATTACCCAGGCCGGCGTTCATGCCCAGGGCGTAGCCCTGCTGCTTCTTGGGGAAGAAAGTGGAAATGTTGCTCATGGAGGCGGCGAAGTTGCCGCCGCCGATGCCCGAGAGCAGCGCCAGCATCTGGAAGACCCAGAAGGGCGTGTCGGGGTTCATCAGCGCCACCCCGGTGCCGAAGGCGGGGATCATCAGCAGTGAGGTGGTCAGGAATACGGTATTGCGCCCGCCGGCGATGCGGATCATGAACGAGGCGGGAATACGCAGGGTGGCGCCGGCCAGACCGGCGATGGCGGTCAGCATGAAGAGCTGATCGACGGCGAAGGGGAAGCCCAGGTTCTGCATCTGGGTGGTGATCATTCCCCACATCATCCACACCGCGAAGCCCATCAGCAGGCTGGGGATGGAGATCCACAGGTTGCGGGAGGCGACTTTCTTGCCCTCCTGCTCCCAGAACTGTTCGTTTTCGATATCCCAGTGCTCGATGTCGGCATTCTTCGGTCTGCCGGCGCCGAGCTTGCCGATATCGGCGCTCGATTTTGCCATGACGTTTCCCCTTGAGTTTCCACTGATCCCGCCTTGCGACATCCGTCCTGACCGGGATCAATTCAGGTTCGGTTGAGGCAAAGATACGCCTGGGGAAAGAGCGGCGAAACCGGCTGAAAATGCCGTAAAATCAGGGAAATACCTCTTGAGGGGTAGCGGTGGTATTGGTGTAAGTCTGTGTTTTTTCTTGCTTTGCACAAAAAGAGAAGACAAAAAAAGGCGCCTTGCCGGCGCCTTGGGTTCTTTGGGGGTATCCACACAGAACCGGGGTATCCCCCCGGCTTTCTACCTATCGATGCCTTCCTGCACGGCCCACACCGCCGCCTCTACCCGCGAGCGCAGATTGAGCTTCTTCAGCAGATGCTTGACGTGAACCTTGACCGTGCCCTCGGAGATGTCGAGCTTGCGGGCGATCAGCTTGTTGGAAAGCCCGGCGGCCAGTTCGCGCAGGATCTCGCGCTCGCGCTGGGTCAGGCTGTGAATGTCGGGGGTGGCCGGTGCCGAGCGCTGGTTGCGCAGGGCCTCGGCCAGCAGCGCGGTGAGGCTCTCGCTCACCACCATGCGGCCCAGCGCCGCCTGACGCAGCTGGCGCACCATCTCCTCGGGCTCCATGTCCTTGAGCAGGTACCCATCGGCACCGCCGCGAAGTGCAGCCAGCAAGTCATCCTCATGATCGGACACGGTGAACATGACGATACGCCCGGCATAGCCCGATTCGCGCAGCGCCTTCAGCGTCTGGATACCGTCCATGCCCGGCATGTTGAGGTCGAGCAGGATCAGGTCCGGGTCCAGCTCGGCGGCAAGGCGCACGCCCTGCTGCGGCTCGCCGGTGTCGCCGATGAGCTGGAGGTCGTCCTCCAACTCCAGCAGTTGGGCCACGCCGCGGCGCAGCAGCGGATGGTCGTCGATGATCAGGATACTGGCGGGGGTCTCGTTGGCTGACTGGCCCATGATGTCTCAGTTTCCTTGGTCGTGAAGGGTGGGTTCGGTTGCCGGCTGGCGGGTGATCAGGCGCGCTGTCTGCGGTGTGAAGACCACTTCCACGCAGGTGCCGCCCTCGGCGCGGTTGGAGAGCTTGAGCTCTCCGCTCAGGGTATGGGCCCGGTCGCGCATGATGATCAGCCCGTAGTGCATGGGCGGCGAGTCGTCGTTCTCGAGGCCCACGCCGTCGTCCTCGATGCGCAGCACGATGCGGGCGTTGATGAAGGCCACCGTAACGGCGGCCCAGTGCGCCTGGGCGTGCTTGTGCGTGTTGCTCAGCGCCTCGCGGGCGATCTGCAGCACGTGGATCTCCTCGTTGGGGTTGAGCAGGTGGGGCGGCACGTCGTAGTGCAGCTCCACCGGTGCCACCATTCGCTCGGCGAACTCTGCGGTGGTCTGCTGCAAGGCCGACTGCAGGCCCGGCCCTTCCAGCTTGAGGCGAAACGTCGTGAGCAGCTCACGCAACTGACGATAGGCGCTGTTGAGGCCGGTGCGCAGCTCGTCGAATACCGCCGCCTGCATCTCCCGGGGAGCCTCCTTCGCTTGCATGCGCTCCAGCCGTGCCACCTGCATCTTGAGATAGGAGAGCGACTGGGCCAGGGAGTCGTGCAGCTCGCGGGCGATGATGGTGCGTTCGTTCATCAGCGAGATCTGCTGCTCCTCCTCGATGCGCCGTTGCAGATACACCGCCGTGGCCAACTGGTCGGCCAGGGCGTTGAGCAGGCGGCGCACGCTTTCGGAAAGGCGCTCATCCTTTGGGTGCCAGATTTCCAGCGTGCCGAGCATCTCGTCGCCCACGCTTACCGGCAGCAGCAGGCAGTCGCCGTCTTCGGTGTCGGTCAGGCGCACGGCCTTGGGCGAGATCAGGCAGGCATGGCAGTCGTGGTCGCGGCAGTAGTCCGGACGGCGCGCCGCATGGGTGGCGAGTATCGGCACCTGGCGGTCGGCATGGGGGTCGTTGAGCGACAGCCGTATGGGTCCGATGTCGAGCAGCTCCGCCACCCGCCGCAGCATGGGCGCGGCGCTGGTGCACAGGTCGTTGCCGCCGCCGTAGAGCGAGCGGCTGCCGTCGTGAAGAATCTGCATTACCTCGCTGCTGCGCTCGAGCTCACGGGTCTTGCGCTTCACGTGAGCCTCGAGTTCGGCATAGCTGGAGCCCAGCTCCTCGGACATGGTATCGAAGGTCTTGCCGAGCATGGCCAGCTCGTCGTTTCCCTTGAGCTGGGTACGCAGCGAGAAGTTGTGGCGGGCGGCTTCACGGGCCAGCACCATCAGTTGGCGCAGCGGCGCTACCAGGTTGTGGCGAATATCGTAGAGCGCGATGGCGACGACCACGGCCGTCAACCCGAGGAACAGGATCTGCAGGGCGCTGAGCAGGCGAATCTTGGCTTCGGTATTGTGCTCGAGCTGCTTGACCATGCTGTCGATGTCGCCCACAAGGCCGTCCAAGGTGTGGTTGAGCGGATCGATAGGCACGTACTGGCTGGCTACTGCCTCGCTGACCTGAGGCGCCAGTTCGTTGTGCCAGCGCCCCAGGATCAAGCGGTACTGGCGACGCAGCTCGTGGGCCTCGGAAACGGGAATGGCACCGGTCAGTTCATCGCTGGCCAGGCGCTCCTCGAAGCGACGCTTGAGAACATAGACCTCTGCGCGGTTTTCAAGCGAAGGAATACGCTCGTAACGCTGCAGGGCGGCCACGATCTGGTAGGTATTCATGCGCAGTGAGCCGGCGACGTTGATCGCCGCGGCATCGCCACGACTGCCGCCGGCGACGGCCATGGTAACCACGATGCTGATCAGGGCCATGGCGCTGATCGCCAGCAGCGAAGCGACGATGCGGGCCACGAGGGAACGTTGCAGCAGTTTCATTGACGGTGGGCGTCTCCAGCAAAGTCGCAGGGTATGGCGGCACTATATCTCCTGTCGCCACTATACCCCAGGGGAGGGTGGGGCATCCTACCGGGCGATTGGGCGGGCTGCTACCAAAGAGGTACCTCGCTTGCCCTTTTGACCTGACATGGGGCGCGAACGAGAATCTCTTCGACCACACCCTGAGACTTTCCGTTCATGCAGCCTGCCGTCGAAGCTTCCGTGCTGGATCCGCAGGTCGACTATCGCGCGCTGGTGGTCGTTCTGCTTTCCCCATTGGCCTTTGCACTGGTATTTGCCAGTTGGACCATCTTTGCCGTGCTGGGCGTCGAGCTCAAGCAGGTGCTGCATTTCGGTGAAGTGCAGTTTGCCCTGCTGCTGGCCATGCCCATGTTCACCGGGGCGCTGGCGGCCTTGCCCATGGCTGCGTTGGCGCGCCGGGTCGGCGGTCGGCGGGTGATGATCGGCTGCCTGCTGCTGATCTGCCCCTTGCTGTGGGCCATCGCGCACTCGGATGTGTACCTGGAATTTCTGCTGGCCGGGGCGGGGCTGGGGCTGGGGGCCGGTTCGCTGGCCGCCGGCCTGGTCTACGTGGCCTCGCTGTGCCCGCGGCGCCATGCCGGGCTGGCACTGGGGCTTTACGGCGCCGGTATGTTGGGCGCCGGGCTTACCTACTTCTTGCTGCCCTTGATCAGCCAGGCCTATGGCTGGCCCATGGCGCCAAAGCTGTTTCTGTTGCCGGTTTTGCTGGTGGCACTGCTGTTATGGGTGTTTGCCGATGATGCGCCCAGGGTGTCGCGAACCGAACCGGATAACGGCTGGGACGAACTCGAGGCCGGTGGCAGGGGCGACACGCCTGCCCGCCGCTGGCTGCCACCCCCCGCGGTTTGCCGTCTGGCGCTCTACTACAGCTTTTTCTATGGCGCCTTCGTGGCGCTGGCGCTGTGGCTGCCGGGCTACCTCGCCGCCCAGTATGGCCTGTCGCTCAAGCAGGCGGCGCTCTGGGCACTGGTGTTTACCTTGTCGGGTGGAGTCGGTCAGATCGTCGGTGGGGCACTGGCCGACCGGCATGGCTTTCTCGATCTGCGCTGGTGGGTCAGCGCCTGCGTGATGGCCTGCCTGTTCCTGCTCTCCTACCCAGATTTCACCATGCAGATCCACGGCGTGCATGGCGACATTGCGCTGCGCTTCTCCATGCCGCTGGCCGGCTTCATCGTGCTGCTGGCCGTCATGGGGCTGGCCATGGGTATCGGCAAGGGCAGCCTGATGTGCTTGCTGTATCGCGAACACGGCGACGACATGGTGCGCTCGGGCGGGCTGGCGCTGGCCCTGGGCGGGCTGTTCGCCGCACTGTTGCCGCTGATGTTCGTGTTCGGCAACGAGTGGGTCGGCCTGCGCACCGCCGGTTTCATGTTCCTCTACGCCGCGCTGGCGGTGTGCATGCTGGTCATGCTGTGGGATGGCGTACGTGCCCAGGCGGGCTAACCCCCTTTCATCGGTGCGTCTATCACCTTGTGGGTAGAGGGGGTGTATATAGAGGTAACCTGGCAGTAATCCGCTTTTCGTTGCTCCAGAATTCGCTTCAAGAACCTGCCCCGGCGGTCGTGTGGAACACGTCGCACGACATGGCAGGCAGGGTGGCCCGGGTGCCACGCAATACTTCAAGAAGCCTGGAGACGACCATGAGTCACTTCTTAGATCGGCTGAATTTCTTCCGCAAGGCGCGCGAGCCCTTTGCCAACGACCATGGCGAGACCCGCGAGGAGTCCCGTGGCTGGGAAGACGGCTACCGTCAGCGCTGGCAGCACGACAAGGTCGTGCGTTCCACCCACGGCGTGAACTGCACCGGCTCCTGCAGCTGGAAGATCTACGTCAAGAACGGCCTGGTCACCTGGGAAACCCAGCAGACCGACTACCCGCGCACCCGTCCTGACCTGCCCAACCATGAGCCGCGTGGCTGCCCGCGTGGCGCCAGCTACTCCTGGTACATGTACAGCGCCAACCGCCTCAAGTACCCGCTGATCCGCAAGCCGCTGCTCAAGCTGTGGCGCGAAGCCAAGCAGCAGCACGGCGACCCGGTCGACGCCTGGGCCTCCATCGTTTCCGACCCGGCCAAGACCAAGCAGTACAAGCGTGCCCGCGGCATGGGCGGCTTCGTACGTGCCAACTGGGACGAGCTCAACGAGCTGGTCGCTGCGTCCAACGTCTACACCGCCAAGCAGTACGGCCCGGACCGCATCATCGGCTTCTCGCCGATCCCCGCCATGTCGATGGTCAGCTACGCCGCGGGCAGCCGCTACCTGTCGCTGATCGGCGGCGTGTGCATGAGCTTCTACGACTGGTACTGCGACCTGCCGCCGGCCAGCCCGCAGACCTGGGGCGAGCAGACCGACGTGCCGGAATCGGCCGACTGGTACAACTCCGGCTACATCATCGCCTGGGGTTCCAACGTGCCCCAGACCCGTACCCCGGACGCCCACTTCTTCACCGAAGTGCGCTACAAGGGTACCAAGACCGTCTCGATCACCCCGGATTACGCCGAAGTCTCCAAGCTCACCGACGAGTGGCTGTCGGTCAAGCAGGGTACCGACGCCGCGCTCGGCATGGCCATGGGCCATGTGATCCTCAAGGAATTCCACCTCGACAAGCCCAGCACCTACTTCACCGAGTACGTGCGCAAGTACTCCGACATGCCTTTCCTGGTCGAACTCGAAGCCCGCGAGGACGGCAGCTTCGTGCCCGGCAAGCAGCTGCGTACCAGCGACTTTGCCGACAACCTGGGTCAGGAAAACAACCCCGAGTGGAAGACCGTGGCGTGGGACGAGCTGTCCGACCGCCTCGTCGTGCCCAATGGCTCCATCGGTTTCCGCTGGGGCGAGAAGGAAGAGAACCAGGGCAAGTGGAACCTCGAAGAGCGTGATGCCAGTGGCGAAGAGATCAAGCCGCTGCTGACCCTGGCCGAGAGCCACGACGATGTGGCTCGGGTGGCCTTCCCCTACTTCGGCGGCATCGCCCACGAGCACTTCGACCACGTGGCGGGCAATGAGCTGCTGTTCCACAGCCTGCCGGCCAAGCGCCTGACCAAGGCCGACGGCACTGAGATCCTGGCCGTCACCGTATTCGACCTGATGTGCGCCAACTACGGCATCGACCGTGGCTTCGGCAAGGAAGGCGAAGACGACGGCGCCACCTCCTACGACCAGATCCGTCCCTACACGCCGGCCTGGCAGGAAAAGATCACCGGCGTACCTGCCGAGCAGGTCGCCCGTATCGCCCGTGAGTTCGCCGACAACGCCGACAAGACCCAGGGTCGCTCCATGGTCATCGTGGGTGCCGCGATGAACCACTGGTACCACATGGACATGAACTACCGCGGCCTGATCAACATGCTGATCATGTGCGGCTGTATCGGTCAGAGCGGCGGCGGCTGGGCCCACTATGTCGGCCAGGAGAAGCTGCGCCCGCAGACCGGCTGGACCCCGCTGGCCTTCGGCCTCGACTGGCAGCGTCCGCCGCGCCACATGAACTCCACCTCGTTCTTCTACAACCACTCTTCCCAGTGGCGCTACGAGAAGCTCGAGATCAAGGAAATCCTCTCGCCGCTGGCCAACCCGGCCGACTACAGCGGCAGCCTGATCGACTTCAACGTGCGCTCCGAGCGCATGGGCTGGCTGCCCTCCGCGCCGCAGCTCGGTACCAACCCGCTGCGCCTGGCCAAGGCCGCCGAGGCCGCCGGCATGTCGACCAAGGACTACGCCGTCCAGCAGCTCAAGAGCGGCGAGCTGGCGTTTGCCGCCGAGGATCCGGACAACGAGCAGAACTTCCCGCGCAACCTCTTCGTGTGGCGCTCCAACCTGCTGGGCAGCTCGGGAAAAGGCCACGAGTACATGCTCAAGTACCTGCTGGGTACCCGCCACGGCATCCAGGGCAAGGACCTGGGCGAGGTGGGCGGCCAGAAGCCGGAAGAGGTGAAGTGGCACGACGAGGCGCCGGAAGGCAAGCTCGACCTGGTGGTCACGCTGGACTTCCGCATGTCATCCACCTGTCTCTACTCCGACGTGGTGCTGCCGACGGCGACCTGGTACGAGAAGAACGACCTCAACACCTCGGACATGCACCCGTTCATCCACCCGCTGACCGCGGCCACCGACCCGGCGTGGGAGTCGCGCAGCGACTGGGATATCTACAAGGGCATCGCCAAGGCGTTCTCCGAGGTGTGCGTGGGCCATCTGGGCGAGGAGACCGATCTGGTCACCCTGCCGCACCAGCACGACTCCCCGGCGGAGCTGGCCCAGCCTGAAGTGAAGGATTGGAAGAAGGGCGAGTGCGAGCCGATCCCCGGCAAGACCATGCCGGCACTGATCGAGGTCAAGCGCAACTACCCGGAAACCTACGAGCGCTTCACCTCCATCGGGCCGCTGCTCGAGACCATCGGCAACGGCGGCAAGGGCATCGCCTGGAACACCGAGTCCGAGGTCGAGCTGCTCGGCAAGCTGAACTATCGCAAGACCGAAGGGCCGCACAAGGGCAGACCGAAGATCGAGACGGCCATCGACGCCGCCGAGATGATCCTGACCCTGGCGCCGGAAACCAACGGTGCGGTAGCGGTCAAGGCGTGGGACGCGCTGTCCAAGATCACCGGACGCGACCACACCCACCTGGCCACGCCCAAGCACGAAGAGAAGATCCGCTTCCGCGACATCGTGGCCCAGCCGCGCAAGATCATCTCGAGCCCGACCTGGTCCGGACTGGAAGACGAGCACGTCTCCTACAACGCCGGCTACACCAACGTGCACGAGCTGATTCCATGGCGCACCGTGAGCGGCCGCCAACAGTTCTACCAGGATCACCCCTGGATGCGTGCCTTCGGCGAGAGCCTGCTGACCTATCGTCCGCCGATCAACACCAAGACGATCACCGGCTTCACCATGCCGGAGGACAACGGCAACCCGACCAAGGCGCTGAACTGGATCACGCCGCACCAGAAGTGGGGCATCCACTCCACCTACAGCGACAACCTGCTGATGCTGACCCTCAACCGCGGCGGCCCGGTGGTCTGGATGTCGGAGAACGACGCCCAGGAGATCGGCATCGAGGACAACGACTGGATCGAGCTGTTCAACGCCAACGGCGCGATCACGGCGCGAGCCATCGTCAGTCAGCGGGTCAAGGACGGCATGGTGATGATGTATCACGCCCAGGAGCGCCAGGTGAACGTGCCGGGCTCCGAGGTCACCAAGACCCGTGGCGGCATGCACAACTCCGTGACCCGGGTGTGCCCGAAGCCGACCCACATGATCGGCGGCTACGCGCAGCTCTCTTACAGCTTCAACTACTACGGCACCGTTGGCTCCAACCGCGATGAATTCGTCCTCATCCGCAAGATGAAGAACATCGACTGGCTGGATGGCGAAGGCAACGACAGCGTGCAGGAGACCGTGAAATGAAGATTCGTTCCCAGGTAGGCATGGTCCTCAACCTCGACAAGTGCATCGGCTGTCACACCTGCTCGGTCACCTGCAAGAACGTCTGGACCAGCCGTGAAGGCATGGAATACGCCTGGTTCAACAACGTCGAAACCAAGCCCGGTATCGGCTATCCCAAGGAGTGGGAGAACCAGGACAAGTGGAAGGGCGGCTGGCTGCGTCGCCCCGACGGCAAGATCGAGCCGCGTATCGGTGGCAAGTGGCGGGTGCTGGCGAACATCTTCGCCAACCCCGACCTGCCCGTGATCGACGAATACTACGAGCCGTTCGACTTCGACTATCAGCACCTGCACACCGCCAAGCAGGGCGATCACCAGCCGGTGGCGCGCCCCCGCTCGCTGATCTCCGGCGAGCGCATGAAGAAGATCGAATGGGGCCCCAACTGGGAGGAGATCCTCGGCACCGAGTTTGCCAAGCGGCGCAAGGACAAGAACTTCGAGAAGGTGCAGGCCGACATCTACGGTCAGTTCGAAAACACCTTCATGATGTACCTGCCGCGCCTGTGCGAGCACTGCTTGAATCCGACGTGCGTGGCCTCGTGCCCCAGCGGCGCGATCTACAAGCGCGAAGAGGACGGCATCGTCCTGATCGACCAGGACAAGTGTCGCGGCTGGCGGATGTGTATCTCCGGCTGCCCGTACAAGAAGATCTACTACAACTGGAAGACCGGCAAGTCCGAGAAGTGCATCTTCTGCTACCCGCGCATCGAAGCGGGCATGCCGACCGTGTGCTCCGAGACCTGCGTGGGCCGCATTCGTTACCTCGGCGTACTGCTCTATGACGCCGACCGTATCGAGGAAGTGGCGAGCTCGCCGGACGTGCGCGACCTCTACCACCGCCAGCGCGAGATCTTCCTCGACCCCAACGACCCCGAGGTGATCGCCCAGGCCAAGCGTGACGGCATTGCCGACAACGTGATCAAGGCCGCCCAGGAGAGCCCGGTCTACAAGATGGCCATGGACTGGGGGCTGGCGCTGCCGCTGCACCCCGAGTATCGCACCCTGCCGATGGTCTGGTACGTGCCGCCCCTGTCGCCGATCCAGTCGGCCGCCGAGGCCGGCAAGGTCGAGTACGAAGGCGTGCTGCCCAAGATCGAGTCGCTGCGCATCCCGGTGCAGTACCTCGCCAACATGCTCACCGCCGGTGAGGAAGAGCCCGTGGTGCTGGCGCTCAAGCGGCTGATGGCGATGCGCGTGTTCATGCGCAACCGTCACGTCGAAGGCAAGCACGACACCGAGGTGCTCGACGCCGTCGGCCTGAGCGAAGCCCAGGTGGAGGAGATGTACCGCTATCTGGCCATTGCCAACTACGAGGATCGCTTCGTGATCCCCACCAGCCACCGCGAAATGGCCACCGAAGCGTTCCCCGAGCGCGGCGGCTGCGGCTTCAGCTTCGGCGATGGCTGCCACGGCGAGAGCAAACCGAGCCTGTTCAACGGCCGCAAGCAGACCAGCTCGCTGGTGAAGCCGGTCGACGTCTTCGACCCGAAAACTGGTACCAAGGAGACTCACAATGGCTGATGCAGCGCTGCAACTGTCCGCCGATATCGCCGTTCAGCCCGAGCTTGGCATGCGCAGCCTGCGCGTGCTGGCCCGCCTGCTGGACTACCCCACCGAGGCGCTGCAGGGCGCCGTGGACGAGCTGATCGAAGCGCTCTACGTCGAGCGCCGCCTGCCGGCGGCGCTCAAGGCCGACCTGATGAGCTGGTGTCAGCGCCTCTCCGAGGCCGATCTGCTGGAGCTGCAGTCCGAGTACGTGGCGCTGTTCGACAAGGGCCGCGCCCACTCGCTGCTGCTGTTCGAACACGTCCACGGCGAATCCCGCGACCGCGGCCAGGCCATGGTCGACCTGATCGACGAGTACAAGGCCGCCGGCTTCGAGCTCGACGCTCGCGAGCTGCCCGACTATCTGCCGCTGTTCCTGGAGTATCTCTCCACCCGCAGCGATGAAGAGATCGGCCGCTGGCTGGGCGAGATACGCCACATCCTGGCGCTGCTCACCGCACGCCTCGAGGAGCGCGGCGCCGACCAGGCCCTGGTCACCCGTGCCCTGCTGGCGTTGATCGATGCCGAAGACGACGTCGAGGCGCAGCGCGAGGCGGTGGTCGGCGAGAAGCGCGACGACACCCCCGAAGCGTTGGACGCGGTATGGGAGGAGGAGGCGGTGCGTTTCTCCGCCAAATCCGACGAGGATTGCGCGCTGCAGTCCGCCGAAGGGCGGCGACTGGCCGAGCGCAAGCGGCAGACCCCGAGCCAGACGGTGCGGATCATGTCACCCGAGGCGAATGCACCTCGTGTGAACGGTTAACAGGAGACCTGTCATGTTTGACGCCATTTCCACCTACTTCAACCACCTGATCTACGGCTACTACCCGTACCTGGTGGGCACCGTATTCCTGATCGGCAGCCTGATGCGCTACGACCATGGCCAGTTCACCTGGAAGACCGGCTCGAGCCAGATGCTGACGACCAAGAACATGCGGCTGGCCAGCAACCTGTTCCATGTCGGCATCATCGTGATCTTCTTCGGCCACCTGTTCGGCATGCTGACGCCGCACTGGATGTACGACCGCTTCCTCGACCCCAGCACCAAGCAGCTTCTGGCCATCGTGGTGGGCGGCATCGCCGGTGCCATGTGCCTGGTGGGGGGCGCCATGCTGCTGCATCGCCGTATCACCAACGCTCGCGTGCGTGCCTCTTCCAGCGTCATGGATACCGCCATCCTCGGTCTGATCGTGTTTCAGGCGGCGCTGGGTATGGTCACCATCCTCTTCTCGCTGGGCCACATGGACGGCGAGATGATGGTCACCCTGGCCAGCTGGGCGCAGGCGATCGTCTTCTTCGGCGGCGGCGCTGCCTACTACATGGAAGAGGTCTCCTGGATCTACAAGCTGCATATCTTCGTGGGCCTGACCATCATCCTGCTGTTCCCCTTCACGCGGCTGGTTCACGTCTGGAGCGTGCCGTTCGGCTACGTGACTAGGCGCTACCAGATCGTCCGCCGCAGGGCTTGAGGTAAAAGCTGGCTGCGCTCGCTCAGCTTAGCGAGCGCAGGTTCCAGCAGGATCAATCGAGGTGAATGACATGCAAATGATCGAGATCGAACAGCTGCCCGGACGCGCCGCTCCGCCGCCCATCAAGGTCGGAGCCAAGGCCATCGATGAAGAGAGCATCGCCAGGGAGATGCAGTATCACCCGGCGGCCACCGCCGACGAGGCGCAGCTTCAGGCCGCACGCGCACTGGTCGTTCGCGAATTGCTGCGTCAGCGCGCCGTGGAGCTTGGCCTGGTGACGGCCGATGCCGCCGACGAAGGCGACAACGACGTCGCCATCGCCGCCCTGCTGGAGCAGGAGCTGGAGGTGCCCGAGCCGAACGAGGAAGCCTGCCGTCGCTACTTCGACGCCGACCCCGAGCGCTTCAGCGCACCGACCCGCATGGCCGTTCGCCATATTCTGCTGGCCGCCGCACCCGACGATACCGAAGGGCGCGATGCTCAATATCAGTTGGCCGAGACGCTGCTCGAAGAACTCGGACGCATCCCCGAGCGCTTCACCGAGTTCGCCATGCGCCATTCCGCCTGTCCCTCGAAGAGCGAAGGCGGCGAGCTGGGCTGGCTGGCGCCGGGACAGACCGTGGCCGAGCTGGACCGTGCCCTGCAACACCTTCCCGAAGGGCTGCACGACCGGCCGCTGGCTTCGCGCTATGGCTGGCACGTGGTGAGCATCGACGAGCGCGCCGGCGGCGAGCGCCTGCCGTTCGAACAGGTCGCCGAGCGAGTACGCCATACCCTGCGCGAACAGGCGACTCGCCGCGCCCTGCGCCACTACCTGCTGGCGCTGGAAACCGAGATCGGTGTCGAGGGGATAGAGCTCGACGACGATGCTGCCGGAAGCCTGATGCAATAGGAGAGATTTTCATGGCCCATGTTCACGCCAACGCCCGTTTCGTGCCGCTCGGCATCGCCATCCTGACAGTCTCCGATACTCGCGGCTTCGACCAGGACGGCAGCGGAGACCTGCTCAGCGAGCGTCTGTCCGAGGCCGGCCATGCGCTGGTGGAGCGTCGCATCGTGCCCGACGACATCTACCGTATCCGCGCGGTGGTTTCCAAGTGGGTGGTGCGCGATGACGTGCAGGTCGTCCTGGTCAATGGCGGCACCGGCTTCACCGTGCGCGATACCACGCCCGAAGCGCTCACGCCGTTGTTCGACCGCTCGGTGGATGGCTACGGCGAGCTGTTCCGCCAGCTCTCCTTCGAAAGTATCGGCACCTCTACCATTCAGTCGCGGGCCGTGGGCGGGGTCGCCAATCGCACTCTCATCTTTGCCATGCCCGGCTCGCCCAAGGCCTGTGCCACGGCCTGGGACGGCATCCTCGAAAACCAGCTCGATGCACGGACCCGGCCCTGCAACTTCGTCGCCATGGTCATGCCCGAGCAGCAGGCGTGCGGCACTCGGGAGTTACCGAAAGTGCCTGACCATGGTCAAGGAGCACGCGCATGAGCTGTGCCACCCTTGCCAAGGGACTGCTCGATCTGGACGTGGCAAGAGCACGCATGATCGCCGCGGCCGAACCGGTACAGGGGGAGGAACTCGTGGCGCTGGAACTGGCTGCCGGACGCGTGTTGGCTCGCGATCTGAGCGCGCGGCTCGACATGCCCGGCGTCGACAACAGCGCTATGGACGGCTATGCCCTGCGCCTGGCGGAACTCTCCGAAGCCGGCCTGCCGGTGGTCATGCGGATACCGGCGGGGGCCGGCACGGCGGCTCTTCCCGAGGGTGGCTGTGCACGTATCTTCACCGGCGCACCGGTTCCGCAAGGGGCCGATTGCGTGGTGCCCCAGGAGCGGGTGCGTCTCGACGAGGCGGGGCGAATGCACGTCGTCGGCGAAGCGAAGTTCGGCGCCAACATTCGCCGTCGTGGTGAGGAGTATCGCGAGGGCGCGCCGCTGCTGTCGGCGGGATGGACGCTGAATGCCGCGGCGCTGGCGCTGCTGGCGAGCCAGGGCATCGCCGAAGTGCCGGTATTGCCGCGCCTCAAGGTAGCGCTGATCTCCACCGGCGACGAGCTGATCGAGCCGGGCGAGCCGTTCGCTGGCGGGCTGGTGTACAACAGCAACCGGGTGATGCTGAAGACGCTGCTGGAGCAGGACGACTGCGACGTGCTCGATCTCGGCATCATCGCCGACGATCCCGCCGCCCTGCGGCAGGCCTTCATCGCCGCCCGGGACGGTGCCGACCTGGTGGTGTGCACCGGCGGGGTATCGGTGGGCGAGGAGGATCACGTGCGGCCCGTGCTGGATGAGCTGGGCGGTCTTCTGTTTCATGGCGTGGCGATGAAGCCGGGCAAGCCGTTCGCCTTTGGCTACCTGGATGACGGCTCCCCGGAAGGCGTGCCGCTGCTGGGGCTACCGGGAAATCCGGTGGCCTCGCTGGTGGGTTGGCACCTGTTGGCCAGACCCTTCGTGCAGGGCTGCCAGGGGCGCACCGTCGGGCCACTACAACAATATCGCGTCCACGCCGGCTTCTCGCGGCGGGGAAGCCCGGGGCGGCGCGAGCTGTTACGCGTCGTTATCGACTGGCAAGGCGGCCATCCGGTAGCCTTGCTGGCCGGCGGGCAGGGCTCCCATATGCTGCATGCAGCCAGCCAGGCGCAGGGCTATCTGATGATGGCCGCCGATACCGACGTGGAGGAAGGTCATGAATACCCCTATCTACCCGCCGGACAGTTCGTCGACTGACTTACTGTTCAAGCCCAAGCAGCTGCGCGAACTGGTCAACGGCGTGCCGTGGCTGAGCGAGCTGGATGAGGAAGAGGTCACGGCGCTGCTGCAGGATTCCGAGCTGCAGTCGCTGAAGACCCGCGAATGGCTGTTCCGTCAGGACGCCCCGGCCCACTGGCTCTACATCGTCATCAACGGTGCGGTACGCCTGGCGCGCAGCGCCGGTGACGGTCGCCTGGCCACCATACGCTGCGTCGAGCGCGGCGGCACCCTGGGCGAGCTGAGCATGGTCTCCAGCGCCGGTGTCTATCTCTATTCCGCCGAGGCGCTGCGGCGTACCCACGTGCTGGCGATTCCCGCCCAGCGCTGTCGCGAGATCATGGACCGCCAGCCGAGCTGCCGTGCCGAGTTCATGAGTCGACTGGCGCTGGAGCTCACCGAGCGGCTCGAGGACCTGGCCCTGCTGACCCAGGCCGACGCCATGTCGCGGCTGGTCAGCTATATCCTGCGCCAACTGCCTTCCGGGCGCAGCCGTACTCCACGCGTCGTGCGCCTGTCTATCCCCAAGCGCTGGCTCGCCGCCCAGCTCGCCATGACGCCGGAAACGCTGTCACGGCTGCTGGCCAAGCTGCGCGACGGCGGTGTGATCGGCATCGACCGCCAGCGGCTGACGGTGCTCGACGAGCAGAAGCTGCGCGACGCCATGCTGGCAGACGACTGATCCTCACCACCGTTTCGTGGTGAGCGTTAGCGCTGATGGAAGTTGGGAGACGCTATGCCCCGAACCGCCAACAAGCCTCGTACCCTGGTCTACTCCTGTTCCGGCTGCTCCGACGTGGCGCAACTGGCCAACGATGTAGCGGTGAGGCTCGATCACACCGGTATTGCCGAGATGTCCTGCATCTCAGGCGTAGGTGGCGGTGTGCCCGGGCTGGTACGCATCGCACGCTCCGGCCGTCCCATCGTCGCCATCGACGGCTGTCAGATGCACTGTGTGACCCACTGCCTGGCCACGGCCGGGGTGAAGGCCACCGCACACGTCAAGCTCTACGAACAAGGTTTTCGCAAGCGTCGCGGCCAGAGTTACGACGACGAGACCGTCAACGAGGTGGCCGAACAGGTCGGCGAGCTGATAGCCCGACTGCCGATGGGCGCCGCGGCCCATGTCGAAGCAAGAACCGAGGAGAACGCATGAGTCTGATCGATGGCTTCGGCCGCAGCGTGCGCTACGTCCGCTTGTCGGTCACCGACCGCTGCGACTTCCGCTGCGTCTACTGCATGGCCGAGGAGATGACCTTCCTGCCTCGGGCCAGGCTGTTGACCCTGGAGGAGATCGCCACGCTGTCGCGGGCCTTCGTCGAGCTCGGCGTGGAGAAGATCCGTCTGACCGGCGGCGAGCCGCTGGTGCGTCGCGGCATCGAGGAATTGGTCGGCAAGCTAGGCGCGCTGCCGGGCCTGCGCGACTTCGGCATGACCACCAACGGCGCCGGGCTGGTCAAGCACGCCCGTGCCCTGCGTGAGGGCGGGCTCCAGCGGCTCAACGTCAGCCTCGACTCGCTCGACCCCGAGCGCTTCCGGGCCCTGACCCGTACCGGCGACCTGGCCAGGGTGATCGACGGCATTCGCGCCGCTCGTGACGCCGGCTTTACGCGCATCAAGCTCAACGCGGTGATCCTCAAGGGGCGCAACGACGACGAGGTGCTCGACCTGGTGGAGTTCGCCCGCGCCGAAGGCGTCGACATCAGCTTCATCGAGGAGATGCCGCTGGGCCAGAACATGAGCCACGACCGCGCGGAGACCTTCTGTTCCAGCGACGACGTGCGCGCCGCCATCGAAGCGCGCCACACGCTGCTGCCCACCACCGAGAATACCCTGGGGCCCTCGCGTTACTACCGCATGAGCGACAGCGACTCGCGCATCGGCTTCATCTCGCCCCACAGCCACAACTTCTGCGCCGCCTGCAACCGCGTACGGGTCACCGCCGAGGGCCGCCTGCTGCTGTGCCTGGGCAACGAGCACTCCGTCGACCTGCGTGCGGTGATGCGCCGCCACCCCGGCGACCTCGAACGGCTCAAGGCCGCCATCGTCGCCGCCATGCAGAAAAAACCCGAGCGCCACCACTTCACCACCGACGGCGATGTACAGGTGGTGCGCTTCATGAACATGACCGGGGGCTGACCCTAACCCCTGACTATCCCTTCGTTCGCCTATGACCCGGCAGCCGCCAGGCTGCCGCTGTGGTCTGCTTGCCTTCCCCCGCCCTGTTTTCACTCGCCCCGCGCTGCGGCATGCCGCGGCCTCGCTGTCGGCATTGCTGTCGTCAATGGCCCTATTTGCACTAGTCATTGGTGTTGCTGAGCCGTGCTGGCCATAGTCATTTCAGACGGCTGGAGAACGCGAAAATGAAACATTGGCGACTGGTACTGAGAGTGGCTTCCGACTCGATGGTGTTACAGGACGCCGGTGAATTGAGGCGCAATGCCAGCGCGTTTCTACGCGTGAATAAAACCTACGAAGTGGCCTGCCTCGGCATCAACATGTTCGGCATCGACTTCCTGGCCGAAGACGACGAGTTCAATCACATCATGTGTCTAGTGAAGATTCTGGAAACCAGATACCGCCTTTCGATTATGCAGTTCAGTGAACTTGGTGATACCGATGAGCCTGGCGTGACAGTAAAGGTCGGTTCCCAATCTGCGACATGTGTCGCGTGAAAAGACGAAGGAGACAACAAGATGCAACTTCCATCGCTGATCGAGATCCCCAATGGCGACAAGGTTATGCCGACATTTTCCGATGCCGAAATGCAGAGGCGTCTGAGGCGACTTCGGGACTACATGGCGGCCAATGGCGTCGACGCCGTTGTGCTGACCTCGTACCACAATATCAATTATTTCAGTGATTTTGTTTACTGCAAGTTCGGGCGCGATTATGGCTTGGTCGTCACCCAGGATCGCTTTACCACCGTCACCGCCAACATCGACGGGGGCCAGCCCTATCGGCGCAATCGCCTGGGCGACAACGTCGTCTACACCGACTGGCAGAAGGACAACTTCTTCAAGGCGGTAAAGCAGCTCTGTGAAGGGAAGCGGCGCGTCGGCGTCGAGTTTGACCACCTCACGCTGCAGAACCAGCAGAAACTGCTCTCCGCACTCGGCGAGGTGGAACTCACCGATATCGGCGTGCCGACCATGCAGATGCGCATGATCAAGTCGTCCGAAGAGATTGCCCTGATCCGCCAGGGCGCGCGCATCGCCGACGTGGGCGGCGTGGCCGTGCGCGATGCCATCAAGGCAGGTGTGCCGGAATACGAAGTGGCGCTGGCCGGCCAAGCCGCCATGGTGCGTGAAATCGCCAAGACTTACCCCAACAGTGAGCTGATGGACACCTGGGTCTGGTTCCAGTCGGGGATCAACACCGACGGTGCCCACAACCCGGTGACCAGCCGCCGCGTGCAGCCTGGGGACATCCTTAGCCTAAACACCTTTCCGATGATCTCAGGCTACTACACGGCGCTGGAGCGCACCCTGTTCTGCGAGCACGCCTCTGACGAGCACCTGCGCTTGTGGGAGGCCAACTGCGAGGTCCACCGTCGCGGCCAGGAGCTGATCAAGCCTGGTGTGCGCTGCTGCGACATAGCCCACGAGCTCAACGAGATCTTTGCCAAGCACGATCTGCTGCAGTATCGCACTTTCGGCTACGGCCACTCCTTCGGCACCCTGAGCCACTACTACGGCCGTGAGACAGGCCTCGAGCTGCGTGAGGACATCGAGACCGTGCTCGAGCCCAACATGGTGGTCTCCATGGAACCGATGATCATGGTGCCGGAAGGTCGTCCGGGCGCCGGTGGCTATCGCGAGCACGATATTCTCGTCGTCAACGAGCACGGGGCCGAGAACATCACCGGCTTCCCGTATGGGCCGGAGCACAACATCGTCAGGTGACTGTATACGAGGTTAGCGACCATCTAGCATGAGGTGCGGCGTCAGATTGGCCAGCCCGGCACGCAGGAAATCGAGAACGTGCCGGGTTGCCACGCTAAGATCCCGCTCGCGGTAATAAAGGCCAATGCTGACAGATCCGAGTCTTGGCAGGTGCTCTGTTTCGATCGCCTTCGAGAGATGAGGGGGCGCCACCGATGAAGCCATTGCCGTCAGCCCAAGCCCTTCCTCAACCGCCGACATGATTCCCAGCAGACTGGGACTGGTATAGGCGATACGGTAGGGCTTTCCCGCCTGCGCCAAGGAGCGTTCAAGCATCGCCCGGTAAATGCAGCCTTGAGGGTAGGTAACCAAAGGAAGGATTTCCGTCTCGGTGAGGTTGCCATGACTCATTACCCAGGTTAACTGATCGTTCCTATAGTCTCGAATATCTCGATCTTCTCCTTGTTTCTCAGGTTCCATGACCAGGCATACGTCGTAAAGGTGCTTCTGAAAGCGTTGGGTAATCACCTTGCTGATGTCACAGTCTACTTCGACCGTGATATTGGGGTATGTTCTCGCCAGGTTGCGCAATGCTTTTGGCAGAAAGGCGAGCTCGAAATCATTTGGAATCCCAAGCCTGACACGTCCAGAGACATTTTCTCCGCTGATCCGAGCTACGACTCTGTCATTGATTTCCAGGATCTGTTTGGCGGCCTGATAGAGATGCTCCCCATCTTCAGTGAGATCCAGACTTGTTCCTCGCAGGAAAATCTTGGTATCCAGCAAGGCCTCCAGCTTCTTTATCTGCAAGCTTATGGCAGGCTGTGAGCGGCCAAGCAATTCGCCGGCACTGGTGAATCCGCCGAGGTCTCTTATGGTGACGAAGGTGCGTAGAAGATCTGTTGGTATGTTCTTCATGCAGCAAGCCATTGTTGTGGTTTATGGAGGTATTTGAGTTACAAATTGGCAGCTTTATAGAGCCTAAAATATCTTGAGTTAATCAAGGATGCTAGCTCGTAGGCAGGGATGCATTTCTGCCAAACCAAGAACAAAGAGGTGTGCAAATGAATTCCTGGGTACTGAGCACCTTTCTGGTGCTGACCTGCTATATGATTATACATTCAGGTGCGGTCTATCTCCGAAGAGAACTCAAGCGAAATTCAAGCAATAGCTCATTGAGGAGATAGCCGTGGACGCTTACAAGTTGTTCAACTGGGGCCTGCTTTTTCTAACCTTCGGCCTGCTGATCTATCTGGGCTACCTCTCATCGCGCTACATGAACAAGAGCGATGAGGGTGGCTTCTTGGTAGCGGGCCGCTCGCTGGGTGCCTTCGTGGCGGCAGGGACCATCGTCGCAACCGGCTTCAGCGGCTGGGGTTTCATGGGTTCACCCGGTGTAACCTATCAGTTTGGTGCCATCGAGGTGCTTGGCAATTTTTTCTTCGCTCCTGCAATGATGATAGCCGTGCTTTACTTCGCACGCTTCCTGCAGCGCCGTGCCCTTGAAATGGGCAGCAATACCATCCCTGAGTATATCGCCCAGCGCCACGGTGGCGGTTCGATGGGGCGGGTGCTGCAGGGCGTGGCCGCGTTCATCACAATCCTGCTGTTGCTAGTGTTCTTGATCAGCCAAATCAAGGCGGTAGGGCTGCTGGGGGCCAGCTGGCTGGGGATTGAGCTCAACCAGAGCGCTTTCTTGATGGTGTCGGTGATCATCGTCTACACCATGCTTGGCGGCTTGGCAGCCGTCGCCTGGACCGATACCGTCATGGTCTGTGGCATGGCGCTGGCCGCCGTCATCATCCTCGTACAGATTCTGACCTCTGTGGATCTTGGCACTTGGGAAGCTTCGCTGAACGCTATCGACCCCGAGTTGCTCAATCCTACGACGGGTGCGCACTATGGCGACTCCATCGCAACCGTTTTCCTGGTGTTGCCTTACGCTTTCCTGTTTGCCGCCGTCCTGCCCTATATGGCGATCCGCTTCATGGCCATGAGACCTGACGTCAAGCTACACAAGGTGGGAGTCTACGTCGCCATTCTCGGAGCGTTGCTAAGCCTGATCCCCATCGTCGGGCTCTACGTTCGCATGCACGTACCGGATTTGGCTGACCCTGACATGGCCATGCCGGTCTATCTCGAGCAGTTTATGCATCCGGCCATTCAGGGCATCATCACGCTCTTCATCATCTTTGCCATGAAATCCACGGCCAACTCGTTGCTCCACACGGTAGCCTCGGCGACCTCGCATGACCTGCGTCTCTCGCTGTTTGGGCCGGTCTCCAGCGAACGCCTGGCCTTGGCGATCAACCGGGCCGCAGTGGTGGCTCTCGGGCTGCTAGCCCTGTTGATGATGCTCTACGCCCCGCCATTTATGCTCTCCTGGCTGGGTATTCTGGGCTCCGGCACCCTCTTAGCTAGTATGATCGGGCCGGTATTCATCTCCACTTTCTGGCAAGGCAGTGCCTGGGGCGCTCTCATCGCCATGCTGGTGGGGTTCTTTACCAGCGGCTACATGATGCTGTTCGCCGATGTAGGTTGGCTGATCGGGCCGCTGACAGGATGCGTGGCCTCGTCGGTTTGTTATGTCGGCGTCTCTCTCATGGCGCGGCAGTTTTCCTTAAGCCAGGGACTCTCCTGAGACTGCCAACGTCTCCGGCTCATTGTCGGAGACGTTGGTCCGGGTTCACGGCGCTGCCCCTTGCCTGCCACGTGAAATCCGATAGAGTCGAGGCGACGGGCTTGGTTCGTCCCCCGGTGCCCTTCGCGATGCAGGAGTTGTCATGAATCTTCCTCTCAGGGGCGAGCCCCTCTCGGTCGGCTTCGTCCTGCTGCACCGCTTCACGCTGCTGCCGTTTGCGGCCTTCGTCGACTGCCTGCGTCTGGCGGCCGACGAGGGTGACCGCAGCCGCCAGCTGCGCTGCCACTGGACCTTCATGACCAGCACGGGGGAGCAGGCCACTTCCAGCTGCGGGGCGGCGATCTCGCCCTGCGAGACCTTCCGCGATCCGGTGAGCTTCGATTACATCGTGGTGATCGGCGGGGTGCAGGACGAGCGCGACCGCGTGGACTCCACGGCGCTGGCCTATCTGCGTCGCTCGGCGGATGCCGGGGTGCCGCTGGTAGGGCTGTGCACCGGGGTCTTTGCGCTGATTCAGGCGGGGCTGATGAAGGGACGCCGTTGCTGCGTGAGCTGGTATCACCACCGCGACATGATCCATCGCTTTCCTGCCATCGAGCCCGTTGCCGATCGTTTGTTCATCGACGACGGCGACCGTCTCACCTGTGCCGGCGGTGCGGCGGGAGCGGACCTGGCCGCCTATCTGATCGAGCGTCACTTGGGCAAGGCCTGGGCGATGAAGAGCCTGCACATCATGCTGCTCGACGAGGCGCGAACGGGGATTCACCCCCAGCCTCAGCCGGTGGTGTTCGGCAAGATCGAGGATCGCGTGGTGCGCAAGGCCATTGCACTGCTCGAGCAGCACCTGGGGGAGATGATCTCCATGGAGGTGCTCGCCGAGCGGGTCGGTACCTCACGGCGTAATCTGGAGCGCCGCTTCAAGGAGACGCTCGGCGTCAGCCCGCAGAAGTTCTCCCGCGACCTGCGCCTGCGCTACGGCGTGTGGCTGCTGCACTATACCGGCAAAAGCATCACAGAAATCGGCGAGCGCTGCGGCTTCGCCGATACCGCCCACTTCTCGCGTCACTTTCGCAGCGCCTTCGACATGACGCCGTCGGAAATGCGCAAGAGCGTCAGCGAGCCGGGAGGCGCCCGGGTCGATCCCTTCTTTCTGCACGTCGAGGGCCGTCCGGCGCTCTGAGCCGGCCTGCTCCACCCATCCGCCTCATGCGGCTTTGAGCGCATCTCCTCGCGCGTGCTTCACCAGCCCGAGCCAATATGCCTGGGCGGCCGTCCCGACTCGGGCATTCAGCAAGCCTGTCGCATTTGTTCAATCTTTCCTGCTCCCGGTTGCCTTTAATCCAAGCATAAGGATTTCAAATTTTTCACCTGGGCAGGTAGCCGATAGATTCGAGGCAACCCCTGCCATATCCGACAACAATAGGAGTCAGTCATGAACCAGGTCGGTCTCGCCGCATTCGATTCTCAGGTTGCCGCCGCCATCGCCGACGAAGTCGCTCGCCAGGAGGCGCATGTCGAACTGATCGCCTCGGAAAACTACGCCAGCCGTGCGGTGATGGAGGCCCAGGGCACCCAACTGACCAACAAGTATGCCGAGGGCTATCCGGGCAAGCGTTACTACGGCGGCTGTGAGCACGTCGATGTGGTCGAGCAGTTGGCCATCGACCGTGCCTGCGATCTGTTCGGCGCCGACTACGCCAACGTTCAGCCCCACTCCGGTGCCCAGGCCAATGCCGCCGCCTTCATGGCGCTGGTCAAGCCGGGCGATACCGTGCTCGGCATGAGCCTGGCTCACGGCGGCCACCTGACCCACGGTGCGGCGCCCAACTTTTCCGGCAAGCACTACCACGCCGTGCAGTACGGCCTGAACCCCGAGACCGGCGAGATCGACTACGAAGAGGTCGAGCGCCTGGCCCGCGAGCACCAGCCGAAGCTGATCATCGCCGGTTTCTCCGCCTACTCCCGCGTGGTGGACTGGCGGCGCTTCCGCGACATCGCCGACGAGGTCGGTGCCTGGTTCATGGTCGACATGGCGCACGTGGCGGGGCTTATCGCTGCCGGGCTCTACCCGAGCCCGATTCCTCATGCTCACGTGGTCACCACCACCACCCACAAGACCCTGCGCGGCCCGCGTGGCGGCCTGATCCTCTCGGCCCACGGCGATGCGGATCTCTACAAGAAACTCAATGGCGCCGTATTCCCCGGCCAGCAGGGCGGCCCGCTGATGCACGTCATCGCCGCCAAGGCGGTGGCTTTCAAGGAGGCGATGAGCCAGGAGTTCGTCAAGTACCAGCAGCGGGTCATCGACAACGCCCGCGGCATGGCCGGGGTGTTCGTCGCGCGCGGCTACGACGTGGTGTCCGGCGGCACCGACGACCATCTCTTCCTGGTTTCGCTGATCCGCCAGGGCGTGACCGGCAAGGATGCCGATGCCGCCTTGGGCCGGGCGCACATCACCGTCAACAAGAACGCCGTGCCCAACGATCCGCAAAGCCCCTTCGTCACCTCCGGCCTGCGTATCGGCACCCCCGCGGTGACCTCGCGTGGCTTCGGTGTGGACGACTGCGAAGCGCTGGCCGGCTGGATCTGCGACATCCTCGACGTGCTGGCCGAGCAAGGCAACAGCGATGCCGTGGAGACCGAGGTGCGTGCGAAGGTCGCCGAGCTTTGCGAGCGGCATCCCGTGTATGGCGACGCTTCGGCAAAGGCAGACGCACCCGCCATCGCCTGAACCCATTGTCCGGCCCTGTTCGGCGGGGCCGGTCGAGGAGAGAGAACATGCAACGCTATTCAGGTTTCGGGCTGGCCAAGCACGCCCTCAGCCACCACGAGAATTGGGAGCGCCAGTGGCGCAACCCCACGCCGAAGAAGCAGTACGACGTGATCATCGTCGGCGGCGGCGGCCACGGCCTGGCTACGGCTTATTACCTGGCCAAGGAGCACGGCATCACCAACGTGGCGGTGGTCGAGAAGGGCTGGCTGGGCGGCGGCAACACCGCACGCAACACTACCATCGTGCGTTCCAACTACCTGTGGGACGAGGCGGCGGCGCTCTACGAGCACTCGATGAAGCTGTGGGAAGGGCTCTCCCAGGACCTCAACTACAACGTCATGTTCTCCCAGCGAGGGGTGATGAACCTCGGTCACACCCTGCAGGACATGCGCGACATCCAGCGTCGGGTCAACGCCAATCGGCTCAATGGTATTGACGGCGAGGTGCTCACCCCCGCGCAGATCCAGGAAATCGTGCCGATCATGGACTGCTCGAAAAATGCGCGCTATCCGATTCTTGGGGCGTCCTGGCAGCCGCGAGCGGGGGTGGCACGCCACGATGCCGTGGCCTGGGGCTTCGCCCGTGCCGCCGATGCGCTGGGCGTGGACCTGCTGCAAAACACCGAGGTGACCGGCTTCAAGATTCGCGACGGCCGCGTCTACGGGGTGCACACCAACCGCGGCGACATCGAGGCCAAGACCGTCGGCTGCGTGGCGGCGGGCAACTCCGGCGTGCTGGCGAAGATGGCCGGCTTTCGCCTGCCGCTGGAATCCCATCCGCTGCAGGCGCTGGTCTCCGAGCCGCTCAAGCCGATTCTCGACACCGTGGTGATGTCCAACCATGTGCACGGCTATATCAGCCAGACCGACAAGGGCGACCTGGTCATCGGCGCCGGTATCGACGGCTACAACGGCTACGGCCAGCGCGGCAGCTACCCTACCGTGGAGCACACCCTGCAGGCCATCGTCGAGATGTTCCCGATCTTCTCGCGGGTACGCATGAACCGGCAGTGGGGAGGCATCGTCGATACCTGTCCGGACGCCTGCCCGATTCTCTCGGCCACACCGGTGAAGGGTCTGTTCTTCAACTGCGGCTGGGGGACCGGCGGCTTCAAGGCTACCCCGGGTTCGGGCAACGTGTTCGCCTGGACCCTGGCCAAGGGTCAGGCCCATCCCATTGCGGCGCCCTTTTCCATCGACCGTTTCCATAGCGGAGCGCTGGTCGATGAGCACGGCGCCGCCGGCGTGGCGCACTAAGGAGGCAATACCATGTTTCATATCTACTGCCCCTACTGCGAGGAGCTCCGCGAGGAAGAGGAGTTTCACCCCAAGGGCCAAGCGCACATCATCCGACCGGCGGACCCCGAGGCCTGCAGCGACGAGGAGTGGGGCGATTACCTGTTCTTCCGCGACAACCCGCGCGGCATCCACCATGAGCTGTGGGTACACGCCGTGGGCTGCCGCAAGTTCTTCAATGCCACGCGCAACACCGTGACCTACGAGATCCTCGAAACCTACAAGATGGGTGAGCAGCCCCGTATCACTGCCGAGAGCCTGGCGAATCAGGAAAAGCAGGGTGGCGTGCAGGTCGCCGATGGCGGCCAACAGACCGTGGGTGCCAGCAGAGCCGCTGAGGTAGCAGCCAAGGGAGAGCAAGCATGAGCAAGACCTTGAAACAGCCGAACCGCCTCAAGGCAGGGGGTCGCATCGACCGCTCGCGCGAGCTTGGCTTCACCTTCAACGGCAAGCGCTATCAGGGCCATGCCGGCGATACCCTGGCGTCGGCGCTGCTGGCCAATGGGGTGGATATCGTCAACCGCAGCTTCAAGTACTCGCGTCCGCGCGGCATCGTGGCCGCCGGCGCCGAGGAGCCCAATGCGCTGGTTCAGCTGGGCAGCACCGAGGCGGCCCAGGTGCCCAACGTACGCGCCACTCAGCAGGCACTGTTCGACGGCCTGGTGGCACGCAGCACCAACGGCTGGCCCAACGTGCAGCGCGATGTGATGGGCATGATCGGCAAGCTGGGCGGCAACCTGATGCCGCCGGGGTTCTACTACAAGACGTTCATGGCTCCGGCCTCCATGTGGATGACCTACGAAAAGTACATCCGCAAGGGCGCAGGGCTCGGTCGCAGCCCCATGGAAGCTGATCCGGATACCTACGACCACCTTCATCAGCATTGTGAGGTACTGGTCATCGGTGCCGGGCCGGCCGGTCTGGCGGCAGCGCTTACGGCGGCACGCAGCGGCGCCCGGGTCATACTTTGCGACGAGCAGGAGGAGATGGGCGGCTCGCTGCTGGACGGTCGCGATCTGCTGAATGGTCAGCCTGCCAGCCAATGGGCCGAGCAGGTGCTGGCGGAACTCGCCGGGCTCGACAACGTCACCTTGCTGCCACGTACCACCGCCAATGGCTATCACGACCACAACTTCGTGACGCTGCACGAGCGGCGCACCGAACATCTCGGCGAGACGGCGCCGTCGGTCGGCGGCCATCGTCCGGCTCGTTCGCGAATGCATCGGGTGCGTGCCGGCCAGGTCATTCTGGCCACTGGTGCCCACGAGCGGCCGCTGGTTTATGCGGGCAACGACATTCCGGGCAATCTGCTGGCCGGTGCAGTTTCCACCTATATCCGCCGCTACGGCGTGGTGCCCGGGAATAAGCTGGTTCTTTCCACCAGCAACGACTATGCCTACCGCGCCGCCCTGGACTGGCACGAGGCCGGCCGTGAGGTGGTGGCCATCGTCGATGCCCGCCAAGCCCCCGACGGCGAATGGGTCGAGCAGGCCCGCGCCCGTGGAATTCGCATCATCACCGGCAGTGCCGTGCTCGAGGCCAAGGGCAGCAACCGTGTCAGCGGGGCCCGTGTCGCGACCATCGATGCTGCGGCATTCAAGGTTACCGGTCAGGCCGAGACCCTGGCCTGCGACACCGTCGCCAGCTCAGGTGGTTATAGCCCGGTCATCCACCTGGCCTCCCACACCGGTGCGCGGCCGACCTGGAGCGACACGATCCTCGGTTTCGTGCCGAGCCTGGTGAAGGGCGTGCACGCCGCCGGTAGCGCCCGCGGCATTCATGCGCTGGCCGAAGGGCTGGCCGATGGTGTGGCCATGGCGGCACGAGCCCTCGAGGCTATCGGCATGAGCGCCGGTGAGATAAAGCTGCCGCAGGTCGACGCCCGCCGCGAAGGTGCCGCCTGCGCGCTCTATCAGGTGCCTCACGAGAAGCGGACCCTGCGCGCGCCCAAGCAGTTCGTCGATCTGCAGAACGACGTCACCGCGGCGGCCATCGAAATCGCCACCCGTGAAGGCTTCGAGTCCATCGAGCACGTCAAGCGCTACACCGCCATGGGCTTCGGCACCGACCAGGGCAAGCTCGGCAACATCAACGGGATGGCCATCGCCGCGCGCTGCCTGGGCAAGACGATTCCCGAGGTGGGAACCACCGTGTTCCGCCCCAACTACACGCCGGTCACCTTCGGTGCCATCGTCGGTCGTCACTGCCGTGAGCTGTTCGACCCCGAACGCTATACCGCGCTGCACCAGTGGCACATGGAGAACGGCGCCGAGTTCGAGGACGTCGGACAGTGGAAGCGTCCCTGGTACTTTCCGCGGAGCGTGAACGGCAAGCGGGAAACCATGCACGAGGCGGTGGCCCGCGAGTGCCTGGCGGTGCGCGAGAAGGTTGGCATCCTCGACGCCTCGACCCTCGGCAAGATCGACATCCAGGGCCCCGACGCCCGTGAGTTCCTGGGTCGTGTCTACACCAACAAGTGGGAGAAGCTGGCCGTCGGCAAGTGCCGCTACGGGCTGATGTGCAAGGACGACGGCATGGTCACCGACGACGGTGTGACCAGCTGTCTGGCCGAGAATCACTTTCTGATGACCACCACCACCGGTGGCGCCGCCGCGGTACTGGAGTGGCTGGAGCTGTGGCATCAGACCGAATGGCCCGAACTGAACGTGACCTTCACCTCGGTGACCGACCACTGGGCGACCATGACGATTACCGGGCCCGAGGCGCGCAATCTGCTGGCCGAGATAACCGATATCGACCTCGATCGCGACACGTTCAAGTTCATGGACTGGCGCGAAGGTCAGGTAGCCGGCGTGCCGGCGCGGGTGTTCCGCATCTCCTTCACCGGCGAGCTGACCTACGAGATCAACGTCCAGGCCAACTACGCCATGCACGTCTGGAAAACCCTGTTCAAGCATGGCGACAAGTACGGCCTGACGCCCTACGGCACCGAGACCATGCACGTGCTGCGGGCGGAGAAGGGCTTCATCATCGTCGGCCAGGACACCGATGGATCGGTCACCCCGGAAGACCTGGGCATGCAGTGGGCGGTCGGCTACGACAAGCCCTACTCGTGGATCGGCAAGCGTGCGCTGTCGCGCACCGACACCCAGCGCACTGACCGCAAGCAGTTGGTAGGCCTCAAGCCCAAGGATCCGAAAGTGGTGCTGGAAGAGGGCGCCCAGATCGTCTTCGATCCGAAGCACGCCATTCCCATGCCCATGGTGGGCCACGTGACCTCTAGCTACTACAGCCCGGTTCTGGACAGTGGCTTCGCCCTGGCCGTGGTCAAGGGCGGTCATCAGAAGATGGGCGAGACCGTCTATCTGCCCATGGCCGACGGCCAGATTCATGAGGCCGAAATCGTTAGTCCGATCTTCGTCGACCCCAAGGGAGAGCGCCAGCATGTCTGATCACACTGCGACCTGGGCCAACGTCTACGACGTGCGCCCCGAAACCGAGGTGGCGGCGGAGTCTTCGCTGGCCTGGTCATACCACCACAGCGGTCGCCCGAGCGTCGGCACCGCCAGCCGCGTCGTGCTGCGGGAGCGGGCCATGCTCGGCCACCTGATCCTGCGCGGCGGTGCCATCGTTCTCGATGAGGCGGTGCGCCAGGTGCTCGGCTTCGGCCTGCCGGCACGACCCAATACGTTGAGTCGGGACGAGAGCGGCGAGCGCTCGATCCAGTGGCTGTCGCCGGACGAGTGGTTGATGATCGTGCCCGGCGGTGAGGAGTTCGCTCTCGAACAACGCCTGCGTGGGGCGCTGGGCGATGCTCACTTCGCCATCGTCAATGTCAGCGGCGGTCAGACGCTGCTCGAGCTATCGGGGGAAAAGGCTCGCGAGTTGCTGATGAAATCGACGATCTACGACGTGCACCCCGATGCCTTCCCGGTGGGCAAGGGTGTCACCACGGTATTCGCCAAGAGCAGTCTGATACTGCGGCGGCCCGACGAAACGCGCTGGGAGCTGGTGATACGCCGTAGCTTCGCCGATTATCTCTATCGCTGGCTGCTGGACGCCGGTGAAGAGTACGCCATCGGTGTCGAGGCCTGACAGCATGGGGCCGGCGTCAGCCGGCCCCATCCGGGAGAGAGCAGACATGCAAGACAAGAACAACCGTTGGATCATGACCGCCCAGTGCCCGAGCCGGCTCGGCACCGTCGAGGTGGTAACCCGCTTTCTCAAGGAGCAGCGCTGCTACATCACCGAGCAGCACTCCTTCGATGACGAGCCGAGCGGGCGCTTCTTCATCCGTACCGAGTTCCGTCCCGAAGCGCATGACTTCGATGCCGAAGCCTTCCAGGCCGGCTTCGCCGAGCGCGCCGACGAGTTCGAGATGGCGTTCGAACTGACGCCGCCGGGGCGGCGCCTCCCGGTGGTGATCATGGTCTCCAAGGCCGACCACTGCCTCAACGACCTGCTTTACCGCTATCGCACCGGCCAGCTTCCGATCGAGATTCGCGCCATCGTCTCCAATCACCCCGACCTGGCGTCGCTGGCGGAGTGGCACGGCATAACCTATCACCACTTCCCGATCACGGCCGACACCAAGCCCGAGCAGGAGGCTCAGGTGCGCCGGGTCATCGATGCGAGCGGGGCGGAGCTGGTGATTCTGGCCCGCTACATGCAGGTACTCTCGAGCGAGATGTGCGCCAGGCTGTCCGGCCGTGCAATCAACATTCACCACTCGCTGCTGCCAGGCTTCAAGGGCGCGCGCCCCTACCATCAGGCCTATGAGAAGGGCGTCAAACTGGTCGGTGCCACCGCGCACTACATCAACGACGATCTTGACGAGGGGCCGATCATCACCCAGGGCGTGGCCCCGGTTAGCCATACCGACTATCCGGAGGACCTGGTTGCCAAGGGCCGCGACATCGAGTGCCTCACCCTCGCGCGTGCGGTGGCGCTGCACGTGGAGCGGCGCGTCTTCCTGCACGCCAGTCGCACGGTGATCTTCGAACGCTGATTTACCCCCCGCGGCTCGATGTCATTGAGCCGGCGGCCGGGGCAGGCTAGCTTGGTGGGGCAAACCACGCCCACCGGGAGATTCGCATGGCTGCCCCACACGACGAGCACGACCCCCATCTCTGGCTGGAAGAGATCGAGGGCGAACGCGCCCTGGCCTGGGTGACGGAACGCAACGCCGAGAGTCAGGCGCGGCTGGCCGACTCGCCCGGCTTCGCTGAACTGCGCGACGATCTTCAGGCGATCCTCGAGGCCGACGACCGCATACCCTTCGTGGTCAAGCGCGGCGAGCACTTCTACAACTTCTGGCAGGACCGCGACCACCCCCGCGGGCTGTGGCGGCGCACTACGCTCGAGGAGTACCGCAAGGTGAGGCCCGAGTGGGAGGTGCTGATCGACCTCGATGCGCTCAACGCCGAGGAGGGCGAGAACTGGGTGTGGCACGGCGCCCACTGCCTGCGTCCTGAGTCGCCCGGCGAGCCCTGGCGCCACTGCCTGGTGTCGCTCTCCCGCGGCGGGGCGGACGCCGACGTCACCCGTGAGTTCGATCTGGTGGAGAAGCGCTGGGTCGAAGAGGGCTTTCACCGCCCCGAGGCCAAGGGCAGCCTGGGCTGGATCGACCGCGATACGGTCTATGTCCAGACCGACTTCGGCGAGGGCTCGATGACGAGCTCCGGATACCCGCGCATCGTCAAACAGTGGCGACGCGGTACGCCCATGGCCGATGCCGAGACGATCTTCGAGGCCGAGCCCGACGATATGGCTGCGGGAGCCATGCACGACTCGACGCCGGGCTTCGAGCGCGATTTCGTCAGCCGCGCCCGGGCCTTCTACGACAACGAGCTCTACCTGCGCGAAGCCGACGGCAGCCTGGGCCGCATCGAGGTGCCCAACTCGGCGCAAAAGCACGTTCACCGCGAGTGGCTGATGATCGAGCTGCGCGAGCCGTGGGAGGTGGATGGCACTACGCATCCCGCCGGTGCCCTGTTGATCGCCAACTTCGAAGCCTTCATGGGCGGCGAGCGCGCTCTGCGCGTACTGTTCACCCCCACCGAACGCACCTCGCTCTCCGATGCCACCTGGACCCGCCGCCACCTGATTCTCAACGTGCTCGACGACGTCAAGCATCGGCTCTACGTGCTGACTCCCGAAGCGGGGCAGTGGCAGCCAGAGCCGCTTGCCGGCGTACCGACGCTGGGTAGCGTCAGCGTGAGCGCGGTGGACGACGAAGAGAGCGACGAGGTGTTCGTCATCGTCAGCGACTACCTGACGCCCACCACCCTGCTGCTCGGTCATATCGGCGGGGAAATGGAAGTTCTCAAGCAGGCTCCGGCGCTGTTCGACGCCGAAGGGCTGGAGGTTACCCAGCACTTCGCCACCAGCCAGGACGGCACGCCGATTCCCTACTTTCAGGTGGCACGGCGCGACCTGGAGCCGAACGGCGAGCATGCGACGCTGCTCTACGGTTACGGTGGCTTCGAAGTGCCGCTGCTGCCCGGCTACAGCCCAGGTGTGGGGCGCGCCTGGCTTGCTCAGGGCGGCGTCTACGTGGTGGCCAATATCCGCGGCGGCGGCGAATACGGCCCGCGCTGGCACCAGGCCGCGCTGCGCGAGAGGCGCCACAAGGCCTTCGAGGACTTCGCCGCGGTGGCCGAAGATCTGATCGCGCGTGGCGTCACCACACCGCAGCGGCTGGGCATCCAGGGTGGCTCCAATGGCGGCCTGCTGGTAGGCAACATGCTCACCCGCTATCCGCACCTGCTGGGCGCCGTGGTGTGCCAGGTGCCGCTGCTCGACATGCGCCGCTACCACCTGTTGCTGGCCGGCGCTTCCTGGATGGCCGAGTACGGCGACCCGGATAGCGACGACTGGCAGTTCCTGCGCGATTACTCGCCCTACCACAACCTCGACTCGGGCGCCGATTACCCGCCACTGCTGCTGATGACCAGCACCCGCGACGACCGCGTTCACCCGGGCCATGCACGCAAGATGATGGCACGCATGCATGAGCAGGGGCATGAGGTGCTCTACTACGAGAATATCGAGGGCGGCCACGGTGGGGCGGCCGACAACCGTCAGCGCGCCCATATGCAGGCCCTGGCGTTCAGCTTTCTTGGGCAGCAGTTGATGGGCGGGGGTGTAACTAGGAGATGGCTTCCCACACATAACCATGCCTAGCCTGGAAGCGCTGCAGCTCGCGGGTCTGCGGTGCCTGCCCGGTGAAGATCTCGACGTAGGCGGGGATGCGCTGCATGCGTACCTCGATCGCTTCCTGGGTTTTCATCGAGATATAGCCGATCTGGGTGAGGTAGATGGTGCGGCCGCGCACGTTGGCGGCCAGCGGCGCGTAGCCGAAGCGCTCGAACATGCGGGTTAGCGCCTCGATGCGCACCTCGTCGGCCTTGTCGATCTCCTTGGCCACCGCTTCCGACTGCAGTGCCCAGCTGCGCATGGAGAATTCCAGCGGGGAGTCGAAGAGTTCGGGCTTCAGCCAGCAGTCGAAGACGTTGAGGATCGCCTCGGTAATGCTCTCGGCGTAGGCTTCGGTCTGGCGCACCAGGCCCTGGGTGTTCTGCTCCCGCCAGCGCTCGACCAGGGCCTCCAGCAGCGCCTCGCGATCCTTGAAGAACCAGTAGAAGCTGGTTCGCGAGACGTCGAGCCGCTTGGCCAAGGGCAGGATGCGTACACTATCCACGCCGGAATCGAGCAGCAGTTCGAAGGCGGCGTCGAGCCAGGCATCGCGGGAGCCTTTCCATTTGGTGTCGTGTTCACTGCCACTCGGCATCAGCTGATGTCTCCGTTCACTAGGCCTTGTACGAAAAGTCGTCGAGCGCAGGCCAGACAAGGCAAAAATCGGCGAAAAGACGGAGTTTACGTGGTGTAAATGAG
This sequence comes from Halomonas sp. TH-94, assembly GCF_057473365.1. Taxonomy (NCBI): domain Bacteria; kingdom Pseudomonadati; phylum Pseudomonadota; class Gammaproteobacteria; order Oceanospirillales; family Halomonadaceae; genus Halomonas; species Halomonas sp. TH-94. The sequence goes on along the minus strand of NZ_JBYCKL010000001.1, from coordinate 2,298 downwards.
TACTTTAAGTCGATTTTTAACGCAGTATGGGCAAGCGCAGGCACTTTCGTAGAGGGCCTAGATATCCTTCACCAGCCGCAGGGCATCATAGATCGCCGCATGGGTATTGCGTGACTCGACGGCGTCGCCGATGCGAAACAGCTGGAAGCCGGCATTGGCGTTGCGGACAACCGCCTGGGGCCGGCCGGCGATCAGATCGTCGTAGTTCACTTCGCCGCCGTTGCTGGAATGTGGCTTCAGATCGAAGTAGACGTCGGCCATCGGCGTGATGCCGTAGTTGACCACTACCTGATCGATGCGCCGCTCCTGGTCCAGGTCCGACTGATCCTGAACGGCATAGTCGCTGGTTATCCTGGCGAGCATCTCGCTGCCGTCCCGCTCCACGGACTTCAGCCGGTAGGTGGGGGTGAAGGTGACGTTGGGGCGCTGCAGGGCGCGCATGTAGGGCACCAGGTTCATGGCCATGATTTCCGCCGAGAAGGTGCGATCCGGCGTCATGATCTCGAGCTGGGCCCCGGTGGCGGCGATGATCTCCGCCGCCTGCATGGCGGCATGATCGCCGGCATCGTCGAACAGCAATACCCGGCTTCCCGGCGCCACGTGGCCGGAGAGGATGTCCCAGGTGTTGACCACCAGGTCGCGGCCGACCTCAGGCTGGTCTTCCATGGGGTAGCCGCCGGTGGCCACGATCACCACGTCCGGCTTCTCGGCGAGCACGTCCCCGACCTCGGCCCAGACGTTGTAGCGGATCTCGACGCCGAGTGCCTCGCAGCGCGCCAGGCGCCAGTCGACGATGCCCATCATCTCGCGGCGGCGCTTGCTCTGCGCCGTGAGGCGCACCTGCCCGCCGGCGTCGCTGGCGGCTTCCAGCACCACGACGTCATGACCCCGCTCGCCGGCGACTCGAGCGGCCTCAAGCCCCGCGGGGCCGGCGCCGACGATTACCACCCGGCGCTTTTTCGCGGCCGTGGGGATGGTGTGGGGCATGCTGGTTTCGCGCCCGGTGGCGGCGTTGTGGATGCAGTAGGCGGCGCCGCCCTGGTAGATGCGGTCGAGGCAGTAATTGGCGCCGACGCAGGGGCGGATCTCTTCCTCGCGGCCTTCCATGATCTTGCGCACGATGTGCGGATCGGCCATATGGGCGCGGGTCATGCCGATCATGTCGACCTTGCCCGAGGCGATGGCATGGCGGGCGGTGGCGACGTCCTGGATCTTGGCGCCATGGAAGGTGGGGAAGTCCACCTGGCGTTTGATTTCCCCGGCGAAGTCGAGGTGTGGGGCGCTCGGCATGCCCTGGATGGGGATCACGTCGGTGAGCCCGGCGTCGGTGTCGATATGCCCGCGCACCACGTTGAGGAAGTCGACCAGGCCGCTCTCCTTCAGGCGCCGCGAGATCGCCATCCCGTCGCTTGCCGTGAGCCCACCCGGCAGCATCTCGTCGCCGGTATAGCGCACCCCGACGATGAACGCTTCGCCGACCCGCTGGCGAATGGCACGCAGCACGTCGAAGGTGAAGCGCAGCCGGTTGTCGAGATCGCCCCCGTAAGGCCCCTCGAGGGTATTGGTCAGCGGCGACCAGAACTGATCCATCAGGTGGCCGTAGGCCTGCAGCTCGATGCCGTCGAGGCCGGCGGCGTGCATGCGCTCGGCGGCATCGGCGTAGTCGCGGATCAGGCGCTCGATGTCCCACTCCTCGACCTGCTTGGGAAAGGCGCGGTGTGAAGCCTCGCGGCGATGAGAAGCCGAGACCGCCGGTAGCCAATCGCCCTTGTCCCAGCGGGTGCGCCGGCCCAGATGTGTCAGCTGGATCATCACTGCGGTGCCGTGCTCATGGCAGGCGTCGGTGAGCTCACGCATCCAGGGCACCACCTCGTCCTTGTAGGCGAGGATGTTGTTGAACACCGGGGGGCTGTCCTTGGCTACCGCTGCTGATCCTGCAGTCATGGTCAGGCCCAGGCCGGCCCGGGCTCGCTCGACGTGATACTCACGATAAAGCGCCTTGGGCATTCCGTCCTCGGGATAGGCCGGCTCGTGGGCAGTCATCATGAGCCGGTTTCTGAGGGTCAGGTGCTTGAGCTGAAAGGGTTGCAGCAGCGGGTCGTTGGCCATGCCCAGGCCTCCATCTGGTGTGACTTAGGCCACAGTAGATGGATATGTACACTTGTGTCAATTTGATGTTCAGTAGTGTTTGTATGGGCTGCTCGGGTGGAACGCGTCGGAACCTCCTCAGCGTCGCGGAATACCGATACGCCGACCCGCGGCCTCCGGCCAGGCGTCGGCTTCGGCCTGGGGCAGGGC